>CAVBPP010000046.1:0-10283 GCA_963597295.1 Paratractidigestivibacter sp.
ATTTTGCTCAAATGCAGTCAATTTGAGCAAGCTTATTCAAACAATTCGGCTCCAATTCGGCTCCAAGCCATTTTTGAAGCGCCAGGAAAAACAAAGCAGGTCAGAAGATTTAACCTTCTGACCTGCTGAAACTTTTGGTCGCGGGGGCTGGATTTGAACCAACGACCTCCGGGTTATGAGCCCGGCGAGCTACCAGACTGCTCCACCCCGCACTATGCGACCCGCTCAAGTGACGTGATTCGTTCGTCGCAAGAGCTGCAAGAAAGAAATATACGCCCACTGCGGACCGAATGCAAACATTCATTTACTCGTTCACAAAGTCACCGCATTTGCAGAATCTTGTGGTTTGGTCTTGCGAAGTTGCCGCCGCTTCGGTATAGTACATATTCGCGCTTCGAAAGAAGCCGTGTGCCAACGTGGCTCAGCTGGTAGAGCAGCGCTCTCGTAAAGCGCAGGTCACCGGTTCGAATCCGGTCGTTGGCTCCACGAATGTTCGCAAGCCCCTCGCAACCGCGAGGGGCTTGCTTGCGTTATAGGGCGGTTTCGCGCCGCAGGCCGCCTGCTTGCCGTTGCCGCCGCCGGCGCGCGGTATACTTGCCGCAATGTCGTTTGCGGCGCGCCCCAGTGCGAACGCCGGGCGTCCCGCTGCGGCCGCTCAGTACGCACTGATGCGACCGCTATCTGCGGAAACTTTTGGAAGGCGGGTTTCATGGAAGACTTCGAATTCGTATCGCCAACTCATTTCGTGTTCGGCCATAGCGCCGAGGAAAAGGTTGGCCCCATGCTGGCCGAACGCGGCGCGACCAAAGTGCTCGTGCACTTCGGCGGTCAGTCCGCCATCAAAAGCGGGCTCATCGACCGCGTATGCGCCTCGCTCGAGCAGGCGGGCATCGGTTTCGTGAAGCTCGGCGGCGTTCGTCCGAACCCCGAGATCGAGCTGGTGCGCGAGGGCGTGGCCCTGTGCAAGGAAAACGGCGTCGATTGGGTGCTGGCCGTCGGTGGCGGATCGGTTGTCGATTCGGCGAAGGCCATCGCCAACGGCGCGTGCATCGACTGCGACGTGTGGGAGCTGTTCGAGACCAAGCGCCCGAACAAAAACGTGCTGCCCATCGCCGTGGTGCTGACCATTCCGGCAGCCGGCAGCGAGGCTTCGAAAAACACCGTGATCAGCAACGATGCCCTTGGCCGCAAGACCGGCTACGCCAACAATTTCCATCGCCCGAAGCTGGCGTTCATGAACCCCGAGCTCACCTTCACGTTGCCGCCGTTCCAGACGGCCGCGGGTCTGACCGACATGTTCTGTCATCTGCTGGAACGTTTCTTCGACGACGTGGGCGCGGTTCCCGTGACCGACAACTTGAACCTGTCGCTGATGAAGACCGTGCGCGCCGAGGCCCCGCGCGTGTTGGCCGAGCCGGAAAACTACGACGCCCGCGCGAATGTCATGTGGGCCGGTATGCTGTGCCATCAGGGCCTCGCTGGCGTCGGCCGCCACGAGGACTGGGCGACCCATGCGCTTGAGCACGAGCTTTCCGCCTACGACACCTCCATCACGCACGGCGCGGGCCTGGCCTGCCTGTTCCCTGCTTGGATGGAATACGTTTACGCCGAGAATCCGGCTCGCTTCGCGCAGTACGGCCGCGAGGTGTTCGGCCTCACGCCGACGGGCGACCTTGAGGCCGACGCGCTTTCGGCAATCGACGAGACGCGCATGTTCTTCGCGTCGCTGGGCATGCCGATTTCCCTTGGTGAGCTGGGGCTGGACGAAAGCAACATCGAAGATGCCATCGCGGAAATGCTGCCGACGCTAAAGCAGAACAAAGGCGAAACCTTCGGCAACTTCAAGAAGCTGACCGCCGAGGACGCGGCCGAGATTTATCGCTTGGCGCTGTAGGCGCGGTTAAGCCTTTTCCTGCCCCTTCACCTGCGATTGCGGCTTGTCATGTTCCCAGTTCCAGGGGTTCTTGCGAATGTGCGAGTCGGCGTAGGGGACGAAGATGGAAAGCAGGGCGAACGCCGCCAGAATCCAGCAGTACCAAACGTAGCCGATGATGTCGACCGTGTTCGTCATCACGCCGTACGACGTGGCCAGCGCCGCGGCCGAAAGCAGCTGCGCGCCGTAGGGGATGCAACCCTGCGCCACGCACGAGAAGATGTCCAGCAGCGATGCGCATCGGCGCGGGTCGATGCGGTATTCGCGCGAGATATCGCGCGCCACGCCGCCGCCGGTGATGATGGCAATGGTGTTGTTGGCCGTCGCGCAGTCGGCGAGCGTGGCCAGCGCGGCGATGCCCAGCTGCGCCGATTTCGGCCCGCGCATCATGTGGCGTAGCTTCTCGACCAGCCAAATCAGGCCGCCGTTGCGCGCGATAAGCTCGGAAGCGCCTGCGCACAGAAGCGACAGGAAGAACACCTCGTTCATGCTGGTGAAGCCCGCCCACACAGCCTGCGCGAACGACGCGATGTCGAGCGTCGCGCACCAAATGCCGATGCCGCCCGCCAGGAAAATGCCGATGACCAGGCACAGGAAGACGTTCATGCCGCCAAGGGCCAGCACCAGCACCAGCAGGTAGGGCACCACCTTCACCAGGTCGTAGCTGTAGCTTTCGACCGTAGCCGCGCCGCCCGTTGAGCTTCCCAGCAGCAGATACAGCAGCAGGCATACCACGGCCGCCGGCAGCGCGATGCGTAGGTTCATGCGGAACTTGTCGCGGATGTCGCAGCCTTGCGTGCGCGTGGCTGCGATGGTGGTGTCGGAGATGATCGACAGGTTGTCGCCGAACATGGCGCCGCTCATGCACGCGCCCAAGAACAGCGGCACCGCAAGCCCAGTCTTGTCCGCAATACCCACGGCGATGGGCACCACGGCTCCCACGGTGCCCATGGAGGTGCCGGTGGCCAAGCTCATGAATGCCGATATGACGAAGATGCCCGCCGCCAGGAAATGGACAGGAATAAGCGAAAGCCCCAGGTTAACGGTGGAGTCCAAGCCGCCCATTTGGCTCATCACCGTGGAGAACGCGCCCGCCAGAATAAAGATCATCAGCATGGTGATGACGTTCTGGTTGCCCGCCCCGCGCGCGAACACGGCGAACTTCTGATCGAACGACCCTTTCCCCATGGCAAAGGCCACGATGACCGCGATGAACATGGCCGTTGCGGCGGGGAACTGGTAAAACGCCATGTCGGCGCCAAGAGTTTGGAACGTGATGCCGGCGCCCAGGTAAATAACGATGAACACAACGAACGGCAGCAGCGCCCACCCATTGGGCTTGATATGCGAAGTCGTGTCGCCGGGCTGCGGGCTTTGGGGGTTTGCCGCGGGTTCGGGTTGAGAGGCTTCCGCTGCTGCGCCCCTGTTGTTACTGTATGCCATGGGCTAATTTCGTTTCTGCTGGTGAGTCTAAGTTTTACTTTCGGCAATGATACAACGTCGAGGCAGCTATCGCGGGAAAGTGTGTCGTCCTTCGGGCAAAATATGCGTCGCCCTTCGGGCTCTCTAATATGGGTTGAGCTTTCGCTCAACCCCACGAAATCTTGGTGTGGCGGGATTTTTTTTCTTGGGGAATTGGCCCTTCCTGAGAAAAAGTGTCGCTCTTCGGGCTCCCAATTACGGGTTGAGCTAACGCTTCAACCCAACGAAGTCGTGCAGCAAGCCGTTTACTTTCATGCGAGTCTTTCGTGGGTGCGAGCGAAAGCTCGCACAGGTTTAGGCAGCTCGCGAAGCGGGCGTCACTGACTCGTCTTGCACCAACCTATGCACCTCCGCCTAAAAAGAAGGGATACACCGACATCCGGTGTATCCCTTCTGCAAGGCTCTGAGAGCCCGTCTAAGCTAACGAAACGTTCCGCTTGCCCCTTTACAGCCCTTCGGCGCGGAAGCGGCGTTCCAAAGCTTCCTGGTGGTTTGCGTAGGTCAGCGCGACCTCCTTGGCCACGATGCCTTCCTTCACCACGTTGAACAGGCCCTGGTCCATCGTCTGCATGCCCTCGCGGCCGCCCGACGCCAACACGGAGTCAATCTGGTAGGCCTTCTCCTCGCGGATGAGGTTGCGGATGGCGGTGTTCACGGTCATGATCTCGAACACAGGCACCGCGCCGCCGTTGATGGTCGGCACCAGCTGCTGGCTGATGGTGGCCTGCAGCACCATGGAAAGCTGAATGCGCATTTGACGCTGCTGATTGGCCGGGAAGGCGTCCAGGATGCGGTCGATAGTGTCGGCCGCGCTGGTGGTGTGCAGGGTCGAAAGCACCAGCTGGGCCATCTCAGCTGCGGTAACGGCGGTGCCGATGGTCTCGGGGTCGCGCATTTCGCCCAGCAGAATCACGTTCGGGGCCTCGCGCATGGCCGAGCGCAGGGCCTCGGCGTAAGTTTCGATGTCGGTGGGAACCTCGCGCTGCGTGATGATGCACGTGCCATGGCGATGGATGTACTCGATCGGGTCCTCCATCGTGATGATGTGGCCTGTGCGCTGATGGTTCATGCGGTCGATGATGCATGCGAGCGTGGTGGACTTGCCGGCGCCGGCCGGGCCCGTGACCAGCACCAAGCCCTTCGACACGTCGGCGATGTTCATCACGGCGTCGGGGATGTGCATCTCGGCGGGGTCGGGCAGACCGAACGGAATGACGCGGATAACGGCGCCGAAGCTGCCGCGCTGGCGGAAGATGTTCACGCGGAAACGCCCAACCTCGGGCACGGCGAAGCTGAAGTCCTCGTCATGGTTGATCTTGTTGATGAAGATGTTCATGTCGCGGCCGGCCATCTCGTAGATGGATCGCACGTACGCCTCGGTGTCGGCGGGCATCAGAGGCGCCGAATCGGAGCGCACGTGAATGCCGCTGGCTTGGTAGGAAAGCGGCAGGCCGGCGATGATGAAGACGTCGGAAGCCTTCAGGTCGATCATCTGCTTCAGAAGCGATTTCAGGGACATGTTGGGTTCTCCTTTTCCCTTACTTTTTGGCGCCCGACCACAGGGTTTCCTGCGTCGTTTCCTGCGTCGTGGTGGTTTTCCATTGCTCGACCGTGTAGGTCATGTTGTCGGACACGCGAACCTTCGCGTTGAGCGTCTTGCCCGTGCCCGTTGAAATGTCGAAGCTGATAACGCTGCCATCTGAGCTGGCCGAAAGGTCAAGCCCCTGCGCCAAGCCCGCGGCAACCACCTTCTGCTGGATGGAATTCCAGCCGGCGGTGACGGTGCTTGCGGCAAATGCTGCGGAAGCACCCTTGTTCGATTGCAGTTCCTCGTCGATGCAGGCCAGCACCTGCTGCCCGCACGAATCCAGCGCGTAGGCATCCGCCACGCTTTCCGCCTGGCGCGTCGCCATGGCCGAAGCGGCGTTGGTCGTGGTGACGCAGAGCATCGCCAGCACGGCCAGAAGCAGCACCGAGATAAGCGTCAGCAGGCTGATGGGGCCGATGCGCACGCCCGTCTTCAGGGATTTCGCCATTTACCTCACCCCGCTTACGTAGTGGGTCGTGTCTAGCTCGTAGGCGGTGCCGGCGCTGTCGGACACGGTGATGTGCGCCGTGTACATGGTGCCGGTGCTTTCCTTCTGCGAGGTCACATCGCATTTCACGTTGAAGCCATCGCTGCCGTTTTTCGCCACGCCCGCGCCTACCGTTTGCCCGGCGGCCACGGCGGCTGCGTCGGAGCTGAACTCCTCGGCGGCGTTTTGCGCCACAACGGCGGCGGTGGTTGTGCGTTTGGCCTGTTCAGCCGTGGTCATCGACCCGGCAAACAGCTGCGTGAACACGGCCATGGCGGCAATAAGGGCCACCAGCAAAAGCAGCGCCTCAACGACGAAGGCCACGCTGTTGGAGTGTCCTGCGAACAGCCCCTGTTTCGGAGTTTCGTCAGCTGCCATGTTAGTTCCCCCCTTGCGCAAAGCGAAGGGCCACTTCGGCGGTGCCCTGGTCGGTGGTGACGGTTAGAAGCCCGCCCGAATACGAGAATTCGAAGGTTTTGGAAGTTGCCAGCGTGCTGGCCTTTTCCGGCGTGTACGCGCTGCCGGCCAGGCTGTATTCCTGCAGAATCTTGCCCTGGTAGCTGTAGATGCGCGTCTCGTAGGTGCCCGATGTTGCGTGTTCCACGACAACAAGCGCGTCGCCTTCGGGCCCCGAGCCCTGCGCGATGGCGCCCGTGCCGTCGTTGGCGCGCACGGTGTTGACGATAAGCCCCAGGCTCTCACGCTGCTGGTTGTTGGAATTCTGCACGTCGGACACGTGCATGTAAACGGAAATGCCGGCGATAAGCGCCAAAAGCAGCGCGATGAAGAACACGGCCAGAAGCAGGGTGGGGAACAGCTTCCCCGCCACCGATTCGGGCTCGTCATGCAGTTCAACGCGCGAAACCTTCGACAGCGCGTCCATCTTCTCGCCGCCGGCCGCGACGCCGGTTGTGGTTCTCATGCTCATTTGGGCGTCACCACCACGGAAGGCATCACGTTGTCCGCGAAGTACTCGTAGGACACCACGTAGGAATCGTGGTTGATCGTGAGGCCGTAGCTCTGTTCCAGATGATCAAGCGAGGAAGGGTAGCTGCCCTCGATGGCGCAGCACTGCTTGGCCGACTCCAAAATGGTGTCGCGCAGCGCGACGGCGCCTTGCACGCGCGTGTTGGCCTGAACGGCGGCTACGATTGCCCAGACGGCAATGCAGACGACGATCACGCACACCACGACGATGGCGACCATCTTCCTCCTTTTCTTAATCTGGCTTTCTGTTATCTCGTGAAACATTGCGTCCCCGTCCCGGTTAGGCGATAGATCCCATGATGCCGATGAGCGGCAGCATGACCGCGATGAGCGTAGCGCCCACGGCGATGGTCAAAAACGCCGCCAGAACAGGCTCAACGCTGTTGACCGCGCGGTCTATCTGCAGGGTTGCGTCCTCGAAGAACACGTCGGACAGGTGCGATAGCACGTCGTCGGTGGAACCGGAGCGAGTGCCGACCAAAAGCATGCGGCCGTACACGGGCTCGAACACGTCGTTTTCAACGATGGCCTGCGCCAGGCTGCGCGGGTCGTCCAGGTTGGTCATCGACTTGTAGGCCGCCTCAAGCTTTTTTGCCAGCTTGTCGTGGCCGACGGTGCTCATGGCCTGCTCCATCGCGATGTCCTCCTGCACGCCGGATGCGATGAACGCGGCCAGCGCGGCGGTGAAGCGCGAAAGCGCCATCTGGTACAGCGCGCCTTTGGTGCCGGGGACTTTCTCCAGCAGGCGCATGACGGCGATGCGGCCGCTTTCAGTGCGCGAGCGGAAGGTGATGTAGAGGGCTAAAACGGTTGCGACCAGCACGACGACTAGCGCCACCCAGCCGATGGCGATGGAGATGCCCACCATGCTGAACGACCCGGATGTAAGTGACCCGGCCATGTTCTCGTAGGTTTTGGTGAAGATGGGCAGGATCACTATCACCACGAAGGCCAAGATCACGCTCATGATGCACAAAAGCGCCGCCGGGTAGCCCACGGCGTTCTGCAGTTTGGCGAACGTGTTGTCCTCGTTTTCGTAGTAATGACCCAGGTTGCGCAGCACGCGCTCGGTGCGGCCGGCTCGCTCGCCCACGCGGACCATCTCGACCGCGTATGAGGGGAACGCCTCGGACCCTTCCATGGCGTCAGCCAGGCTGCAGCCTTCGATCAACTTGCCGTAAACCTTGTCGCAGGCGCTTTTGAACTGCGATTGCTCTCGGTTTTCGGCAAGCATTTGCACCGCTTCGTCGGTTTGCACGCCAGCGGCCAGCATGGTGGATACGCTGCTGCAAAAGGCGCTGATAGCGCTGCTTTCCAAATACTTGTCTGCCATCGGTTTCTCCGTTTCCGTCGAACGTAGATGTTCGCATTGTCTCACAATATCGCAAGATATGGGGCATTTTATCTATTTTCGGGGCGAATATGTTGGGTGAAAGTTCCCAGCTGAGACCCATCATGATTCGCTGTTGCAACAAAAGGGCGTTTTGTTGGCATGTACGCGCCTTCAGCGGGGCGTTGCTGTCGTCGCGAAAGGCGGTGTCGCCCTTCGGGCTCCCTAGTAATGGCCGAGCTTTCGCTCGACCCTACGAAATCTTGCAGTGCGTTTATCCGCTCAGCAAAGTCTTCGTGGGGTGCAGTTCAAAGCTCAACCCGTATCAGAGCGCCCGAAGGGCGAAACATTGTTTGCTCCAATCAGGGTTTCCCCGTCCGCCCGATTTCGTAGGTGCGAAGCGTTGCCTTGCACATAAATTGGCCAGCTCGCGAAGTGAGCGTCACATTTTTCCTCCTTAATACACAAATCTGTCGGTGTAGGTTTTGCCGTCGCCGGTGTTGGTGCCGTCGCTGCTTGCCGCGAACGTGAGGTCCACGCGTGACCAGGTGTTTTGGCTGACGCTGAATTGCGCCGACGTCCACGTTCCGTCTATGTAGACCATGATCCAGGCATGGTAGATGCTGTTGGGCGAAACGTATCCGGTGACTATCTTGGTGGGAATTCCCTGGCTGCGAAGCATGGCGGCGCCCAAGCTTGCGTAATCGAAGCAGATGCCGCTGCCGGCGCTTAAGGTGGAATCGGGGTCGGGCACGTAGCCCGTGGCGTCCTTCAGCTGCGACGCCTTGTCGTCGTCATAGCTGATGTTCTCGACGATCCAGTTGCAGATGGCTTTGACGGCCTCGCCCTGGTTGGTGGCGCTGGAAACCAGATCCCGGGCTTTCGATACGCAGGCGCTTGAGCTGGTGTAATTGCAGTTGACGTTGGGGTACAGGAACGGCTCGGTCTCAGACGCGATGGCCGCTTCGAAGCTGGTCGAATACAGCTCGACGTAGTTGTTGCCGGATGTGTTCTGCATCACGCGCACGGTGTAGGTGCCTGCGCCCGCGGTAAGTGGGAAGATGCTTGCCGTGCCGTCTTGCGCCAAGTCGTAGTTGGTGGTTTCCTGCCCGCTGATAACCTGCACCTTCAGTCGTGAAGCTGCGGTTGCGGAAACGCCGACGTACCCGTTGCTGGCATGCGAGCTGTCAACCAGCGCGCCGTTTTCGCCCGTGGCGGCGGCTTGGTCGAACGTGGAAAGCTGAACGGTGGTTTTAGGGGAGAAAGAAGCGCCTGTGGCCTGCTCAGAAGCCTGGCAGCCCGTGGCGGCAAGGGCGGTTGCAAGTGCGCAAGCCACTAACGCTGCCATAAGCAGCGACCTAGCGTGTACAGCCCATTTGTCACGTGCCGCAATCATTGTTCAGGATTATACCCCCGCAAAGGGATCTTCCGGCTTCAAGAATTGAATGGTGGATATGGGCGGGCGCGCTGCGCTTGCGAAAAGGGGCTTTGCGCTTCGCTTGCGGGGAAGGGTCTTGCATTGCGTTTGCTGAAATCGCAGCCGCCCGTTGCGGCCGATCCTCTTCGCGCCTCTTGAAGGCAGTGTCGCCCTTCGGGCTCCTGGTTACGGCGCGAGCTTTCGCTCGCACCCACGAAATTAGGCTCGAAAGTTTATGCCTATCTGCAAGAATTCGTGGGGTTGAAGCGTTAGCTCAACCCGCACTGGGGAGCGGCGCAGGCGCGACACCGCTATCCCCGGCGCGAAAGCGCCATCAGAAGTATCGCCGCTTAACCACTTACCGCCTCTAAATCACCGGTTTGGTAACGATTTCGTTAATAACTGCACTCGCGATTTTGCCGAATTTTGATGCGTTTGCGACAAATTTAGCAGCATTTATACGGTAGTGTTTCGCTACTATTCGCGCTGACCTGGGGAAACGTATTTCCTGCAACCCATTGAAAACAATAATTGAATTAGCCGATTTTGAACGCCTTATATATGTAACGACGTGCCTGTTTGGGGTATAATAAATCAGATTCGAAAAGTGTTTAACTGGCTCATTTTCCGGCCGGGGCGACACGAGGACCTAACGACATGAATCGAAAGGCGCGCGGCGCGCCGGAAAGCGATTGATGAGGTGAGTGACATGGAAAAGGGAAACAGGAAATTAGGAACAGTCGAAAGCATGGCTGAACGGTATTCGTTCGGCCATAAGGCAATCTCGGTTGCGCTTTCGGTGGTGCTGCTCGGGTTCGGGTGGCCGACCACTTCTTTGTCGCGCGCGTATGCGGCGGACGGAAGCACGGCTGCGACGCAGCAGGCGGCCACGGGCACGACGGGATCCGCAACCGGCACTGATGCCGCTGCCGGCAACGGCACGGCAGGCACCGCTGCGTCCGACAGCGCCTCCACCGCATCCGACGAGGGAACGTCGGGCGTGCAGGTTGTCGCGTCCGATAGCGAAACGGCCAGCACCGGCGCCGCCATCGACCAGAC
>CAVBPP010000047.1:0-20555 GCA_963597295.1 Paratractidigestivibacter sp.
GCTCAAGCTGCGCTTCGGCCGCGTCCTCATCATCGCATCGCAGCTCAACGTACACGCAGGTGTGCGCATCCTCGGCAAGCTCGGGCACCGCGGCAAGCGCCGGATTCGTCGCGCGCTGACTGCGCAAAATGTCAAGCGCCCCGGCGTCGAAGAACTCAACGGCAGCAGCCGCCCCAACGCGACCGCGCACGACCTCAACAAAGTCAAGCGCTGCGTCCTCCGCAGGGAAAAAGCAGTTCACGCCCCAAATTTCCGCTGGCACCGGGCAAACGCGCAACTCCAGCTCGCAAATCACGCCCAACGTACCGCAAGCGCCGATGAACAGATCGATGGCGTCCATATCGTCAGCCACGTAATAGCCCGACGCGTTCTTGGAATTCGGCATGGTATACGACGGAAGCCGCAGGTCATAGCTGCGTCCGCCTTCCGTCGTTAGCTGCAGTCGGCGCCCGGTGGCGAATACTTCGCCACGACGCAGGCTCAGCATGTCGCCGTCGGCAAGGCACACGCGCATGGCAACCACATGCGGACGAGCCGGCCCGCAGCTGAAACTGCGCGCGCCCGAAGCGTTACAGGCCACAACCCCGCCAAGCGCCGCCGAGGTTTCTGTCGGGTCAGGCAGAAAGTCGCACAGATCAGCGTCCCGCAGGGCTTCCAACGCCTCAAGCGAATCGGCATCCCAACCCTGCGTTTCAAAGGCGCGCGAATGCAGCATCTCGCGCAGCTCCATCAACGAAAGGCCAGGCTGCACGCGCACGATAAAGCCGCCGGCAGGATTGACGGCGCCGGCCGAGGCAAGCATGGCAGCATCAGCCACAGCGCCCGCGCCGCCACGCCCCAACGCATCGCCAGCAGGGCGCGCGGCATCGGAACAAACCTCTTCCCCATCGCATTTCCGCAGGCCAAGCACACGCTTCATGCGCGACATGTTCAGCACGCAACCGCCATGCGGAACGGCTCCGGCGGCAAGCCCCGAACGAGCGCCCTGCACGGTCACCGGCGTCCCCTGCTCATGCAGCTGCGCCATGATGTCGCGCACATCCTGCTCGCTCTCAGGAAACGCGATGCTGTCCGCGAACCCCACGCTGCGAGATTCATCGCGCAGGTAATCGTCGTAGTCGCTTCCGCAAGCAAAAATCTGAGCCATGGCACTTCCCCACCTTCAACGTCGTTTCCGCCAACTATACCGTGTCGAAAACCAAACGCTCACGAAACTCCTCGAATTTCAGGCAGAAGCCCCCGCCACCCGGCAAACGAGACTCATCAGGCAAAGGGCGCTCTTCTTGGAAGTATGAAAATGAGCGAGACAGGCAACCTTAAATTCGCCACTGAAAGATCAGCCCGCTCAAGAAGCCCTTACAGCCCCGTCTATTGCCACAGAGATTGCGTCCCGATTGCGTAAAGCGGGATATTCCTCATCCAATCCTGTTCACGAAAACCCGCAAGCGAAAAACGCAGAGCGTGAACCTCCGGGTGCTTCTGTTTGAATGCACGCAAGCTTTTGGCCTGGAGATTCTCCTCCGCCTTCACCTCGATCGCGCAGACCTCGATCTGCACCCGAACGTCAGGGCAACGCCGCGGCAACGTCGGCCTAGCAGGTAATCAAGTCGAACGAGTACGTATAGAACCCACCCAATTCCATGCATACGCTATACAATTACTCCAGCAAACGTAAGGCGCCGAAACGCATTCGACACCTTATTGCGAATTTTTTGTATACGCCGACAAGACATTAGGAGTGTCCCTTTGTCTTATTTCCCTTTGTCTTATTTCACCGAAATGCGCCGTGGAGCTGCGGCTTTTTTGTTTGCCGCGGCGGCAACCTTATGCTTGCTGGCGGGAATGCCCGCGACGGCGGCCTGGGCCGCAACCGAAAACCCCTGCGAGCTCACCGACGAGGCCCGCGCGCAGTACGAGGCCGACGGCACGCTGGCCGAACGCATCGCCTACGTCGAATCGCTGAACGGCAGCTCGCAATCCAGCCTCATCGCCGCGGCCCAGCAGCGCGAAAGCGGCATCTCAACCGCGTCGTCGAACGTGCCGAGCGCCTGGGTTGGCGGCATGGGCACCACCGGCAACGGTTACATCCTGTGCGTGGCGGTGGAATTCCCCGCCGAGGGCGACGAAGCGGCCACCACCTTCGAAAACGCTGAAGTGGAAGCGAAGAGCGCAGTGGCGACCGTCGAGGGCGACAGCGGCCAGGCGGCTCCCTACGAAAGCCTGCAGGCCTACTACCAGCGTTCCTCCTACGGCAAGCTGAACATCAGCTGCCGCGGCATCTGCTACAACGTCACCGCCAAGCATTGCCGCAGCTACTACACCAATAAATCCGGCGAATTGCTGACCGAAATCGCCACCACGCTCGACACGCAATACGGCGTCGACTTCGCGCAATACGACGGCAACGACGACGGATACGTAGACGGCTTCTACCTGATATACGCCGGCGACAACACCGGCTGGGGGTCAACCTGGTGGCCACATTGCAGCAATTCCCTTCAAGAAACAAGCCCAACGCTTGATGGGAAGAAACTGAAAACAGGCGTATTCATAAATGATGCGAACTCCAGCGAAAGCACGAAAATACTCATCCACGAGACAGGGCACGTGCTAGGGTTGGAAGATTATTACTCGCACGGAGGCGGCACAAACGGCATCAACACCATCGACATGATGAGCAACAACACAGGCGACCACAACGCCTTCTCGAAATGGTTGCTCGGTTGGATCGATGACGACAAAATTACCCGTATAGCGGTCACGGAGTCAGGCATCAAGGTCCGCCGGGGCACGGAGGATGTGCAGACATATACGGGAAGCGTCACCGAGAGCATCAAGGCGTTCACCACCAACAACGTAACCGAGGGCGGTGGCTTCATCGCGGTATCTTCCGATGAAAGCATTCTCACCGGTTCGTTTTTTTGCGAATTCTACCTGCTGCAATATGATCACCCTGAAGGAAACCAAGCTTATTCGGACGTGGGCGGATTAATCAGCGGCCTGCGCATTTACCGAGTTCAATCGCAGCTAAACGGCAGCAAAACGGACTTCGCAAAATCGTGCTCGAACGCTTCCTACCAGCATGACATGCTCATCGAAGCCCTGAAGCCGTCAGACGGCGGGCTGCCCAGCGAAACAGGCGACGCATTCCACACAGGGGCGATTATCGGGGTGACCACAAAGCCCTCGACCAATTTCCGCGAAGACGCCCTCGGCTATACAGGGATTCACATCGAAGTAACCAACGCCGACAACCCAGCTGAAGGCAACGTCACGATCAGCCACGAAGCCAAGTCAACCGAAGCCGAGTTCACCATATCCCCCGCGTTCGGCACGGGAATCCAGGATACCGGTGCTTACTGCTTCGAGTTTTCCGTGCAGCCGAATTGGACGAATTCGTTTAAGGGAACGCCAACGCTTGTCGTCGACGGCAAAAGCTATAACGTCAAATGCCTCAAAAAAAGCGACCAGCTAATGATTTGCTACGAACTCCCCACCGGCACCATCAAACAGGATTCCACCTGCGAGCTGGTATTTCCCGCTGGGTACTTCGACCTCTATGGCACATCTTCCGAGGAAATGCACGTTGCATTGATCCCGCGCAGCAAGACAATCGCCTACGAATCGTCGGGCACCTACGGTCAAAGCGAATACGATCTGAACGGAACGTCCGAAACGCTTTCGAATGCGGTGACGGTCAACGGCGAGCAAATCATCGTGGCGGCTCAGTCGACGGGTATCGGGCGCGGCACGAAGCTGAACCTTCTGAAGCTTTCCTCGGACGGAAAAAGCTGCGACCAAGCTGCCGTCGAGGGCGGCAACTTTGATGGCCTCAGCGAGCCAAGTCTGACGGCTATAACGCTTAACGACGGGCGAATCTTCGTGTGGATGAAAGCCTACAACGTCAAGGGCGACAATTACCCTTCGAAAGCAATTTGGATCGACCCCTCAACGGGAAAGGTCCTAGATTCCCGAGACATCAGCGACATCACCTTCTCCAGCATAGCTCCCCTCGGTAACGGGGTGGCGCTGCTGAAAATAGCGCCGGGGCCGGGCACAAGCTGCTCCATCACGCAAATTTTCTCGAGCGACGAAGGCGAAGACAAACAGGCGGGCGGCACCTGCGGCATATTCGCCATGCAGCTTATGGCTGCGGGAGATGGGCGCATCGCGGCCGTCGGCTACGATACGGCTTCGAGCGCCTACACGCTGTCGTTCTATTCCGTCAACGAAATAGAGAAGCTGTTCGACGGCCTTGAGGGCAGGAAAGCCCAGGCCGACCTGCAACTAACGTTTCCCGGCGTGAGGGAAATCGAAGACATGGCCTTCCACGATGGAAAATTCTACGTGCTCACGAAGGTCGTGGAAAACGACGCAGCAAGACTCGAGCTGCACGTAATCGACGGAGACGGCAATACGCTGCGCACAACCAAAATAGAAGGCGGCAACGCCTCAAGCACGACAAAGTCGTCGCTCATCATTGACGAGAACGGCGCGGCTGCCATAAAGACCGCCCCATTGATAAGCAACACCTCCTGGACCAATGCCATGGAAATCGCAGCGGTTGACCCTGACGGCAACCTTGTCGGCTACTCGTCAACCAACCGCAATAACGCGGTGTTCTGGGCCGATGGGCACCTATACGTGACGAACTTCGAATCCGATTCAACAACCGGAAAAGGCAAGGTCGCCTGGACCCGCACAGCGGCAATCAGCGGCGAAACGCCTGCCCCGGAGCCGGAGCCCAACCCGGAGCCCGAGCCTGACGCAACGCCCGAGCCGCAGCCCACGCCGGAAGCAACCCCCACACCGGCAGACAACCCGGCTGACGTAACGGAAACCACCCAAGCCGCCGCAGGCAACACAGCGTCGAAGCCCGCAACTTCCCCGCAAACCAGCGACGCCGCAACCACGCTGCTAGCAAGCGCACTGGCCGCAGCCCTAGCCAGCCTATTCACCGCCGCCCACGCCCGCCGCAAGCAAAACCAGACATTGGGACACTCCTAATGTCTTGTCACCACACATAAAACTCCCACAATAAGACATTAGGAGTGTCCCAATGTCTTCTTGGGAAGGCACGCTTTCTATGCACTGGGAAACATGGGGAACCCATCATAAAAGGGAATTATTATTGAAAAACGAGGGCGCATAAGCCTTCTTCCACCAGACAATATTAGACTGGCCAAGTTTAAAGCCTGTAACTGCCAGCTCTTTTAAGGACGGCCATGAAAATAGAATCCGCGATCATCTGCCGCGCCGGGCAGAACGTCTACGAGAAGCTGATCATCAGCGATTTCGAGCCGGGCCTCACGATTGCCCCTTACATGAGCCAGGAAGAGGGCGTGTCCCCCCTGCCCTGCAAGCTGTATCACCTGCAGGGCAGCGAATATGTTTCGGTCTACCCCGACCTTCCCATCGAAAGCGCACGCTACGCGATCGGCGCGTTCAACGCGCAGGGCAAGCGCATAGATGCAACTACGCATACGCTTGATTACGAGAGGGCAAAATGGGGGTCTCGCATCAACTATAGAATGCGCAAGCAGGCATGCGCGGAAATTCGCCTTATCGATGAGCGGCTACCCGAGAACGGTATCTGGGGCGAGATCAAGCTTCACCAGGTCATAAGCACAACCGACCATATCCAGTTCCGTATGCACATCCGTGTTCAAGGAACCTGCGCAGAAAAGCTTAAGCTTGCCGTGCTAGACGCAAACGGCAATTGCGTTGCCGATTCCTTCATCGCGCTTGGGCAAGTGCGCCCGGCGGAGTCAACGCAGGCATGCGAAGACGAGCGGCTGGTCACAGCTTCGGTATCGTTGCCCTGGGATGTCAACGACATCTACGTTATGGCTTGGAACGAAGCGCACCCAGAGCGCTTCGTACGAGCTTGGTTCGGCAAACAGCAGTGGAACGCGATGCGCGAAGCGATGGACAACATGCTGTACAAAAATGCCGGAAACGACCCTTATTACAACGAATGGTTCAAGCTGCATCGCATAAGCGGCTACGAAGCGAATCAGCAACGCAACATCCACTTGCCGAACATGCCGCTTTTCAGCGTTATCGTGCCGCTCTACAAAACGCCTATCAACCTTTTCGAGGAAATGCTGGGCTCCCTTAAAAGCCAAACCTACGGCAATTGGGAATGTATCCTGGTCAACTCCACGCCTGAGGATGCCGAACTGAGCGCGCATGTCAGCAAAGCGGCAAAGGACGATTCCCGCATCCGCGTTGTAACCCTAGAGAAGAACCTTGGGATATCGCTGAACACGAATGCCGGCACCGCCGTGGCAAAGGGCGACTACATCTGCTTCTTCGATCACGATGACACCATCGAGTGCGACCTGCTGTTCGAATACGCTCGCGCTATCAACAAAAACCCTGCAGCTGACCTGCTTTACTGCGACGAGGATAAACTTGGGGAAGACGGACGTTATTGCGACCCATTCTTCAAAAGCGACTTCAGCATAGACCACCTGCGGCATTGCAATTACATTTGCCATATGCTTTGCATTCGCAAAACGATGCTAGACCAGCTCGAGCCGAATACCCCCCAAAACGATGGGTCACAAGATCACAACCTTACACTCCAAGTCGCGGAAAAGTCCGACAACATCGTGCACGTGGGAAAGGTTCTTTATCACTGGCGCAAAACGGCAGGCTCCACCGCCGCAACCGCAGATGCGAAGGAATACGCCATAGCCGCAGGCGTCTTGGCTGTGCAGAATCATCTAGATCGGCTTGGCATAAACGCAAAGGTCAAACCGAGCGACGAAGGCCCCTTCCGCTACGATGTCCAATACGCACTGCCTACGCCTGAGCCCCTCGTGTCCATTATCATCCCGAACAAAGACCACATCGAGCTGTTAAAACCCTGCATCGACTCCATTTTAGGAAAAAGCACCTACGGCAATTACGAAATCATCGTTGTAGAGAACAACAGCGCGCAAGCGGGCACCTTCGCTTACTACGATGAACTCGAGAACACTCCCAACATCAAAGTCGTGCGCTACCCCGAGCAAGGGTTCAATTTCTCGAAGGTAATCAATTTCGGCAGGAGCAAAGCGAATGGAGACTACCTGCTTCTTCTGAATAACGACACCGAAGTAATAACCGCCGATTGGCTTGAGAGGATGGTATCAAACTGCGCACGCAGCGAAGTAGGCGCCGTTGGCGCATGCCTTTATTACCCCGATAGCACCATCCAACATGCTGGGCTCGTCTTTGGCAATGAGGTTCAGCATTCCTTTAAATATATACCGCGAGCAAGGCGATTGAGCTCGTACTTTGGGCACGCTACCATCCAGCGCAACGTCAGCGCAGTAACAGGCGCTTGTTTTATGACCAGGGCCGAAAAATTCGATGAACTTGGAGGGTTTGATAGCGAATACGCCGTTGCCTTCAACGACGTAGACTACTGCTTCAAAGTGCGGCAAAGCGGCAAGCTAATTGTCTATCTACCAGAAGTCGAGCTATTCCACTACGAATCGATTTCCCGCGGTTCCGACGATGATCCCGAAAATCGCGCGCGCCTCATACGCGAATTCAGCCTTCTGAAAAATCGCTGGTCCGAAGTTTTCGCCAAAGGCGACCCGTATTTCACAAAGAACATCAACCCGGCCGGCGACAAGGTTATCTATTACGCCTTTTAGCAAATGACCACAGCATTACAGAATTGCAGCACGCTCTATTTTCGAATCAAGAATGCAGGCGGCGGCGAGGAGGTGACATCGGGCTAATCCCCGAGTGTCCCTTTGTCTTCTGTACGCAACAGCAAGCGTGCCGTAAGTGGCGCCATAAGGCCCGTTGCCTGCCTTTTCGCTCCCCTGCCGCGCATCCTCTGATACGCTTCCCATAAAAGCACAGCCCATTTCGCTATAAAATAAGGAACACCCGTGCACATCACCTTCGACCAAAAGCTTGCCGATTACATGCGCAAAAAGGGATACGCGGCCATCGCCGTGGACACCATCAGCGCCATCGGCTGCTGCGCCGACACCACCGAGCTTGCCACGCGCTTCGTCCGCGAGACCGAGGCGGCCAAGTTAAAGGCGAAAGGCTGCGGCGTGCACACAGCCGACGTCGGCGAAGTGCTCGTGGAAGCGAAGGGCCTGCACTACGACGACGAGGTGCACTTCGGTCTGCGAAGCTTCTTCGGAGCAAAAGACATCACCGTAAAAGGCATCCACGCGTTCAAGATTTAGAGGGACGCCGCAGAACAGAATCGGCTTTAGTGGCCTCACCTCCCCCACCTGGAAAAGAAAAACCGAACATGCTCTATACGCATTCGCAAGCGCTCTGCAGGCTCCCAGTCCCCGTCGCAGCTAATTCATGCACCACAGGAAGCGAACTTCTCGGGTATCCCTACGCCCTCTCAGAGCCCTCAGGAGCCTCCGCAGCCGCCACTTCGGCATCGTAGATGGTGCAACCGCAGCGACCGTTGCGCTTGGTGTGGTACAGCGCCTTGTCGGCGTCGGTGAATATGCTCTCGCCAGGGTTCAGGCGATCGGCGAACGCAACGCCCACGCTCAACGACACCGCGGGCATATCCCCTTCGGGCTTCGCCAGCGCCGCATTCATGTCGGCAACCTTACCCTCAATGGTGTAAGCCAAGTCAGAGGTCATCTCGACCATAATCACAGCGAACTCGTCGCCGCCGATGCGGCACACATGGTCGATGCTACGGAAAGCGGTCTTCAGCAGGCCGGACACGCGCTTCAGAATGGCGTCGCCCATCTCGTGGCCATACGTGTCGTTCACCGACTTGAAAATGTCTACATCAACGATGATCAGCGCAAACGAACTGCCATCGGCCTCGTACATATCAAGCAGCTTATCGAACGACCCGCGGTTGAGCAGATCGGTAAGCGCATCATGTTCTGCCTGATGGCGAATGAGCTGCTGCCGCTCCGTGTTCTCGCGGAACACCGCATTATACGTCTCGGCCAAATTCTGCAACTCGGCCGCTCCCACCACGGGGAAAATCTCGCCCAAGCGGATGGACTCGTTGTACATGAGCAGCGGCTTCACGACCAAACGACGCACCATAATGCAGATGCCCAAAGCGGCCAGAATGAACACGGTGATGCAGAGCGCCAGCTTGCGATACGAATCAACGAACATAGATTTCGCGCGACTCTGCGCGCCCTGAGTCTTCTGCAAAAGCAGCTCACCGCTATGCTCGACGCTATTGAGGATTTCAGAACGGGTCTGCTCGTAGGCATCGTCCGACAGAAGCGTAACGGCACGTTTGCGCATGTCATCGGACGAAAGCTGCGCATCTTCCGTAGAAAGCTCAATGGCGGAAAGCTCGTTCGGCCACAGGCTGCGGTCAACCCCATAAGCCTCCAAGGTCAATCGCATCGCGTAGTATTCGGTGATGCAAAGCTCATTGGAATGGTCGATTGCGGTTTGAATGGTCTCGACAACATCGGAGCCCTTGAAATCAGCCTCAAGCTGCGTCAGGCCCTTTTCCCTATTACGGTCGACGTTCACCTCGTTGAAGTAGTTGCTCACGTACGTAATCTCGCCGGTATTCGCGGCCATACGCGACTGCTGCGTCAGGTACTTCGAGGCGTTCTCGATCTTATCCACCGCATCCTCGCAGCGAATGTACTTCTCCGAAGCCTGCTCCATCGCAATGAATTGCTGGCTGCTGAACAGGTAGACAACACCGCAAAGCAGCCCGACCACCAAAACGACAATGATGCTGAAAAAACTAACCCTGCGAATCGAAATTTTCTTGAAGGCCATAGCTATGCCATCTCGTCCTAAAAATCTATCCCCCAAATACGCCAAGCAAAGCAAAAATCAAGGCGCATAAATCAACAAAATCATGATGAACCAGTTTCACGCCAACGCAAGGGAAAATTAACACACGCGAGGAATATTTTACGCAGCAGGAACAGGGACAGTGCGCAAACGACCTCCGCCAGTCAAGCGCAAGCTTGCACTTCATTGCCCACAAGAAGGAAATGAAGCGCGAGCGACATGATGCAGGGGGGGATCAAAATAGCGAATTCGCAGAGGCAAAGCAATCGCAGGGACAAAAGAAGCCACCGCCCAACCAAAGCCTCAAACCATCAATCACCTGGGCAAAGCCTTGGCCAGGTGACCCCATCGCACCAGTCTGCCCCACCAGAAAGCGTCTTTCCCAAGACGCAAAAATCCCCCTGCCCACAAACGGACAGGGGGATTTGCAAGTCAGCCGTTACGGCACGACCATCGCGTTGCCAGCAGTCGGCCAAACGGCCGCTGTTACTTGCTCAAGTCGGAACCGCTACGCTGCAGCAGGTTCTGCGCTGTCGGCAAGGATGATCACCTTGCTGTCAGTCACCTGCACGTAGCCGCCCTTGACTTCGAAGCTCTTGACGTCGCCGCCATCAGCGGGCGTCAGGCGGATAACGCCATCGGCCAGCAGGGACACCAGGGGCGCATGACCGGCCAGAAAGCCCATCTCGCCTTCGATGCCCGGAACGACGACCATCTCGGCCTCGCAGGACAGAAGCTTCGCAGCAGGTGTGACGATGTCGCACGTGAAGCTAGCCATACTACGCTTCTTCCTTCTTCATCTCTTCCCAAGCGGCGTACACGTCGTCGATGCCGCCCTTCAGGCGGAAGCACTGCTCGGGAATCTCGTCGCACTCGCCGTCGAGAATGGCGGCGAAGGAGCGAACGGTATCCTCCATCTTGACGTACTTGCCCTGCAAGCCCGTGAACTGGGTTGCAACGTGGAAGCACTGACCGAAGAACTGCTGCGCCTTACGGGCACGGGAAACAGTGAGCTTCTGTTCCTCGGAGAGCTCGTCCATACCAAGGATGGCGATGATGTCCTGCAGGTCCTTGTAGTTCTGCAGCAGCTCCTGGATGCCGGTGGCCACGCGGTAGTGCTCTTCGCCGACGATAGCCGGGTCAAGAGCGCGGGAGGTGGACTCCAGCGGGTCGACGGCCGGGTAAATGCCCAGCTCGGCGATAGAACGGGACAGAACCGTCTTAGCGTCCAGGTGCGTGAACGTCGTGGCCGGCGCGGGGTCGGTCAAGTCGTCGGCGGGCACGTAAACGGCCTGCACGGACGTGATCGAACCGGTCGACGTGGACGTGATGCGCTCCTGCAGGTCGCCCATCTCGGTGGCCAGCGTGGGCTGGTAACCAACGGCGGAAGGCATGCGGCCCAGCAGTGCGGACACCTCGGAGCCAGCCTGCGTGAAGCGGAAGATGTTGTCCACGAACAGCAGAACGTCCTGGCCCTGATCACGGAAGTACTCAGCCTCGGTCAGGCCAGCCAGGCCGACGCGCAGACGTGCTCCCGGAGGCTCGTTCATCTGGCCGTAGACCAAGCAGGTCTTGTTGATAACGCCAGAATCGCTCATCTCCAGGTACAGGTCGGTACCCTCACGGGTACGCTCGCCGACGCCGGTGAACACGGACGTGCCGCCATGCTCCTGAGCCAGGTTGTTGATGAGCTCCTGGATGATAACGGTCTTGCCGACGCCAGCGCCGCCGAACAGGCCCGTCTTACCACCCTTAACGAAGGGCTCGATCAGGTCGATGGCCTTGATGCCCGTCTCGAAGATCTCGGTCTTCGTGACCAGCTCGTCGTATTCGGGAGCCGGACGATGGATGGGCATGAAGCCGGTGACCTCAGGCATGGGCTTCTCGTCAACAGGCTCGCCGATAACGTTCCAGATGCGGCCCAGGGTTTCCTGGCCGACCGGCATCATGATCGGATGGCCCGTGTCCTGCACATCAAGGCCACGCACCAGACCGTCCGTCGAGCTCATGGCGACGGAGCGGACGATGTTGCCCGGCAGGTGGGTTTCGACCTCGAGGACGACATGAACGTCGCCGATCTCGGTCTTCGCATCAACTGTCAGCGCGTTGTAGATAGCCGGCAGCTGATCGGGAGCGAACTCGACGTCCACGACAGGACCGACGATACGCACGATGCGACCGACGGCGCCCTTGGTGGCCTCGACCTCCTCCTTAGTAAACAAATGTTCAGCCATTTAATCCTCCAAAGCAGCTGCGCCACCGACGATTTCCGAAATCTCGGTCGTGATAGCGCCCTGGCGTACGCGGTTATACAATCTGGTCAACGTGTTAACCATTTCGGTGGCGTTGTCCGTAGCCGACATCATGGCGTTGCGGCGCGCGCCCTGCTCGGCGGCAGCCGAGTCGATCAGCGCGTGGTACAGCGTGGTACGCACGTACGCCGGCAACAGCCCATCGAGAACGGCCTCGGGGCTCGGTTCGAAAATAACGTCACCCTCGAGGTGCTCGTCCGCACCTTCGGACTCCTCGGCGGCGCTAGCGCCCTCAAGGCTGTCCGTGTCGACAGGAAGCAGCTGTTCCTCGCGGAGCACCTGCTCAGCCGCGTTCTTGGCGTGGTTGTACACCACGATGACCTCGTCGAGCTCGCCTTCCTCGTAAGCCTTCGAGCAATAGTCACCGATCTCGGTGGCTTCCTCGACGGTCGGGTCGGCGGACAGGTTGGCAAAGGAAAGCGCAGGCTGAATTCCACGGTACGTGAAGTAACCGATGGCCTTCTTGCCGCAGGCAACGATGGACACATTGGCGCCCTCGGCCTTCTTAGCCTTCGTCAGCTTCTCGACGTGGCGCAAAACGTTGCTGTTGAAGCCGCCGGCCAGACCGCGGTCTGACACGACAACGACGACGAGCACGTTTTTGACCTCGTCATGCTTGCGCAAAAGCGCGTTCTCGGAGCCACCTACACGCTTGGCAACGTTGGCCAACATTTCGACCATGGACTCGGAATACGGCGTGGCCGCTTCGACGCGCTCGCCGGCGCGACGGATTTTGGCTGCCGCGACCATTTCCATGGTGCGCGTGATCTGCTTCGTCGAAGAGACGGAGTTGATACGCCTTTCAATGTCGTGAAGGTTGGGCATCGTGAACCTACCTTACGCCGTAGCTGCGAACTGAAGCTTGAAAGCCTCGATCGCGGCGTTGGTCAGGTTCTCGACGTCGTCAGTCCACTTGCCGGCCTTCTCAAGCTCCGTGTACACCTCGGGCTTGGAGGCATGCAGGAACTGGAGCAGTTCGGTGCGGAAACGCACGACATCGCCGGTCGGAATGTCGTCCAGATAACCCTTGCCGCCAGCGTAAATGGCAACAGCCTGGTCGTAAACGTCCATCATCTGGAAACGCGGCTGCTTCAGCAGCTCGGTCATGTGGGCGCCACGGTTCAGCTGGTCCTGAGTGGCCTTGTCCAGGTCGGAACCGAACTGGGTGAAGGCCTTCAGCTCGCGGTAAGCGGCCAGGTCGAGCTTCAGCGTACCGGCAACCTGCTTCATCTGCTTGATCTGCGCGGAGCCGCCGACTCGGGACACGGAAATGCCCACGTCAACAGCAGGACGCTGACCCTGGAAGAAGAGGTCGGTCTGCAGGTAGATCTGACCGTCGGTAATGGAAATGACGTTCGTCGGGATGTAAGCGGAGACGTCGCCGGCCTGCGTCTCGATGATCGGCAGAGCCGTCATGGAGCCAAGGCCGTTCTCCTCGTTCATCTTCACTGCGCGCTCGAGCAGGCGAGAATGCAGGTAGAAGATGTCGCCCGGGTAAGCTTCGCGTCCCGGCGGGCGACGCAGGGTCAGAGCCATCTGACGGTAAGCCACGGCCTGCTTGGTCAGGTCATCGTAGACGATGAGCACGTGACGGCCGAGGTTCTCCGGGCCAGCGGGCTGGCCATCTTCGCCGTTGTAGACGAAGTACTCGCCCATTGCAGCACCGGCCATAGGCGCGATGTACTGCATCGGAGCGGAGTCGGACGCGGAGGCGTTGACGATGATGGTGTAATCCATCGCGCCGTACTTCTCCAGGGTTTCCTGCACGTTAGCCACCGTGGAGGCCTTCTGGCCGACGGCGACATAGATGCAGATCATGCCCTTGCCCTTTTGGTTCAGGATGGCGTCAACCGCAATGGCGGTCTTGCCGGTCTGGCGGTCGCCGATGATGAGCTCGCGCTGGCCACGGCCAATCGGAATCATCGAGTCAACGGCCAGAACGCCAGTCTGCATGGGCTCATGCACAGGCTTACGGTGAATAACGCCCGGAGCCTTGAACTCAACCGAACGGGTACCTTCGGCCTTGATTTCGCCCTTGCCGTCAAGCGGCATACCCAGGGGGTTCACGACACGGCCGAGCAGGGCCTTGCCGGAGGGAACCTCTACCAAACGGCCGGTGGTCTTCACCGTGTCGTTTTCCTTGATTGCTGCGACGTCACCGAGCAAAACGGCGCCGACTTCGTCCTCTTCGAGGTTCTGAGCCATACCGAAGACGGACTGGCCGGAAGCGCTGGTGAACTCCAGGAGTTCGCCTGCCATCGCATTCTTCAGGCCATCGACGCGGGCGATGCCGTCACCAACCTGGATAACGGAACCCACTTCGCGGGATTCGACGTTGGTGTTCAGCGCATCAAGCTGCTTGCGCAGCGCCTCGTCAATGGACTGTGCGGTGATTTCAGTCACTAGCATTCACCTCCATCTGTGGAATCTTTCAGCACGTTGCGGGCGCTTTCGAGCTGCGTGGCGACGCTGGCGTCGATACGCTTGCCCTTAGCGCTCATCAAAATGCCGCCGATCAGGGACTTGTCGATGCTCTCGCGCAAAACGACTTTGGTGCCCAGGTCGGCTTCAGCCTTCTTGGTGATAACCTCGCGCAAATGATCGTCAAGCGGCACGACGGTGGTTACGTCGACCACGGTGACGTTCAGCTTGCGTTCGATCTGCTCTCCGTAGCTCTCCCATACGCGCGAGAGCAACGCGACATCCTCGCGCTCGACCATAATGGCCAAGGTGTTCGCAAGGACCGGATTGGCGTCGGCGAAAGCTGCTTTCGCGATGCCAGCCCTCTGCTCGGGCGTATAAGAGCGATCTTGCAAAGAGCCGGAGAGATCCATGTTCGAACGCATAATGCGGATAATGCGCTCGGTCTGGTCGCGAACCTCCAGCACCGCGTCCTGGCCGCCCTCTTGCATGGCGGCGTCGAACATGACGGTGGCGTAAGCCGTGACCTTCTCCTTTTGAACATGGCGGTTAGTTGGCATTGAAACTACCCGCCTCGTTCACGTAGCGCTCGATGATCTTGCGGTGATCATCGTCGCTCAGGTCCTGCCCGATCAGGCGGGACGCAACTGCGACGGACGTGTCGGCCACCGAACCCTGAAGCTCGGCGATAGCGGCCTTCTTGTCCGCCTCGATGGCGGCGTGAGCCTTTTCGATCATGGCGGCAGCCTCTGCCTGGGCCTTTTCGGTGATGTCGGCCTTCAGGGCCTCACCGGTCTTTTTGGCCTCGGCGATGATCGATGCGGACTGCGCCTTGGTTTCCTCGAGCTGACGCTTGTACTCCTCGAGCGTGCGCTCGGCTTCGGCCTGGGCCTCTTCGGACTTCTTGATGGCACCGTTGATGGTGTTCTCGCGCGTGGTGATGATGTTGTCGACCACGGGCCAACCGAACTTGGCCAGAACGAAGAGGATGATCAGGAAGGCAACCAACATGGGGATGAACTCATTCATGTCGGGAATGAGCACCGCGATGCCTTCTTTTTCAGCCGCGAACGCGAGGGTGGGGAAAGCGCAGGCGAGGCTTGCAGCAGATGCCACGGAAGCGGCACCGGCCTTTGCCAGCTTAGTCTTAAGTTCTGCTTTCACGCATCCACCTTCTCTCAGCTAATAGATTACTTACGGTCAGCTGATTTAGAAGATGAACGTCAGCACGAAGCCGATCAGAGCCAGGGCCTCGGCGAGAGCGCCGAAGATCAGGGCGTTGGTGAACAGCTTGCCGGCCAGCTCGGGCTGACGGGCGGAGCCAACGCACAGGCCATAGCCGCAAAGACCAAGACCGATGCCTGGGCCGATGGTGCCGAGGCCGTAGCCGACAACCTTCAGGGCTGCGATAACGAGAGTCGTTTCCACTTTTCCTCCTAAGTTCGTTTCCGGGACCTTCCCGAAAACTACCGATACTATATTTCCACGGCGCATCTGGCGCCGCCGAAACCAACATTGAACTGCGGGGATGCGCTCCCGCGAGCGGGATTAGTGCTCGGAAGTGGCAAGGCCGACATACACGGCCGACAGCACGGAGAACACGTAAGCCTGCAGGAAGGCCACCAGGCATTCCAGCGCGTACATGGCAACCAGGAAGATAGCCCACGCGATGGCCGCGAAGCCGGCGGGGTTCGCGAAGCTGATGGCGTCCAAGATGAAGAACTGCGTCATGATGGCGAAGATGCCCAGGATCATATGACCCGCGAACATGTTGCCGTAGAGTCGAACTGCCAGCGTGAGCAGGCGGATGACCAGCGAGAAGAACTCGAAGAACCAGATGATCGGAACCATCGGGGCCGGCAGACCGGACGGGGCGATGGACTTGATGTAGCCCCAGCCGCCCTTGGCCTTGATGCCGTAGAAGTTGAAGTACACGAACGAGATGAGGGCCAAAGCGAAGGTGACCGACAGGGTGCCCGTCGGGGTCTTAGCGCCCGGGATAAGGCCGATGACGTTCGAGATGAGGATGAAGAAGAACATGGTGGCGATGAACGGCATGTGCTTCTTCCAGCCATGCCCGATGGCGCCTTCGCCCATGTTGCGGCAAACCGCGTCGTAGCCCCAGTCGATCAGGCCGGCGAACTTGCCGGAAGGGCGAACCTTGATCTTGCGAACGCCCACGAGCACGCCGATCAGGACCACCGCGCAAATGACGATGAGCCACGCAACGTACTGCGTGATGCCGATCCCATTGCCGAAGTCCACCACGAACGCGGAGTTGAACGATTCGCTCAATTCCGTGATCGGAGCGGAGATGTCAGTCAAGGGATCGCCCGTAAGGTGGAATTCCATGAACCTCTCCTTCTTGCCTTTCCTAACGGCGCTTCGAGATGAAGACGCCGAAAACTACAACGCCGACGACAAACGTCAGCAATTCAGCGGCCGCATACGCAAGCGCGACTTCCGGGAAAGCCAGCTTGCAGACGACCATGCCCGCGATGAGGATGACGAACGAGACCAAGATGGTCAGCAGAAACGGGCCCAACAGGTTGAGGGAATGAGTAGGATCAACCGTACGAATCTTCTTGATGGCGATGCTGAAGGGCACGATGGCCACGACCGCAACGAGGATTCCCACGATTATTGCTACTACCATTGCCTACTTTCCGCTTCTTAACGCAGCCTTCATTGCAAACAGGTTCATGATATACGGAAAGTAACGATTTGGCGGCGAAGTGATGGCAAATATGCAAAAAATCACAGGTAGACGGCGAAGGGTTGGCGGAAATAACCCATAAAGGGCGATGCGTGTTGCGCAATAGGGTTGGGAGCGGTGCCGAAATCTGCATGATTTCTGCGCAAATGCAGTGCCGCGCCACGCGCTCTCTAAAGCGGGTTGAGCCAACACTTCGACCCTACGAATCTTGTTGTTGGCCATGTAGACGTAGCTAGTCGAGCCAATGCCGCTAAATTTCGTGGGTTCGAGCGAAAGCTCGAGCCGTAATGGGGAGCCCGTAGGGCGACAGATAGTTATTTGCGCAGGTTGACACCCGGCCGCGAAGGGCGCCCCTCTTCCCCGCTATTCGCCTTCCGGCTCGTAGAGGCGGGTTTTGATGCCGGCTTCTTCCAGCATGGACATGGAAAGCTCGTCAGGGTACGGGTCGGTGTAGATGATTTCGGTGATGCCGGCGTTGATCAGCATTTTCGCGCACACAACGCAAGGCTGCGTGGTGATGTAGATGGACGCGCCGGTTATGTTGATGCCGTAGCGCGCGGCCTGGATGATGGCGTTCTGCTCGGCGTGCAGGCCGCGGCAGATTTCATGACGCTGGCCTGAGGGAACGTTGAGCTGCTGGCGAAGGCAGCCCGCCTCGGAGCAGTGCGTGATGCCGGTGGGCACGCCGTTGTAGCCGGTGGCCAGGATGCGGCGGTCCTTCACGATGATGGCGCCGACGGCGCGGCGCAGGCACGTGGTGCGAGTGGCAACCTCGTTCGCCAAGGTCATGAAGTATTCGTCCCAGCTGGGGCGATGGTCTGCGCAGTTCGTCATAGGTGCCCTTCCGCATAAAAATGGCCGAACGGTTTGCCCGTCCGGCCATAAGTTTACCGCAGATTGCGCGTAATTAGTATTCCAGGCCCGGGTAGAGCGGGTGGGCGGCGATGATGGCGTCGACGCGCTGCTTGATTTCGGCGAGCTTGGCCTCGTCCTGGCCGTTGAACACCGTGGCGGCGATGCACTGGCCCACCTCGTAGAAGTCTTCCTTGGTAAGGCCGCGGCTGGTGGCGGCGGCGGTGCCCACGCGGATGCCCGAGGTGACGAAGGGGCTGCGCTGCTCGTTGGGGATGGTGTTCTTGTTCACCGTCAGGCCCACGGTCTCAAGCAGCTTCTCAGCGTCTTTGCCGGTGACGTCGGCGGGCGTGAGGTCGACCAGGCACAGGTGGTTGTCGGTGCCACCGGAAACCAGACGTAGGCCGCCGTCAGTCATGCCCTGGCCCATGGAGGCGCAGTTGGCGACCACATTATTGATGTATTCCTTGAACTCGGGCTTCAAGGCCTCGCCGAAGGCCGCGGCCTTGCCAGCGATCACGTGCATGAGCGGGCCGCCCTGGCTGCCGGGGAAAACGGCGGAATTCAGCTTCTTGAACAGGGCCTCGTCGTTGGTGAGGATGAAGCCGCCGCGCGGGCCGCGCAGTGTTTTATGGCTGGTGGAGGTGACGATGTCGGCGTAGGGCACGGGGCTCGGGTGCGCGCCGGTGGCCACAAGACCGGCGATGTGAGCCATGTCGACCATCAGCAAGGCGCCGACGCTGTGCGCGATGGAGGCCATGCGCTCGAAATCGATGACGCGCGGATAGGCCGACGCGCCGCCGATGATGAGCTTGGGCTGGCTTTCCTTAGCCAGCTTCTCCATCTCGTCGTAGTCGATGGTTTCGGTTTCGGGGTCAAGGCCGTAGGACACCATGTTGTACAGCTTGCCCGAGAAGTTGGCCGGGCTGCCGTGCGTCAGATGGCCGCCGTTGTCCAAGCTCATGCCCATGACGGTGTCGCCGGGCTTGACGGTGGCGAAATACGCGGCCAGGTTAGCGTTGGCGCCGGAGTGGGGCTGCACGTTGGCGAACTTGGCGCCGTACAGCTCGCAGGCGCGGTCGCGGGCCAGGTCCTCGACGATGTCGACCTTCTCGCAGCCGCCGTAGTAGCGCTTGCCCGGGTAGCCCTCGGCGTACTTGTTGGTAAGCACGCTGCCCATGGCCTCCATGACGGAACGGGAGGTGAAGTTCTCCGACGCGATCAGTTCGATGGAGGAGCGCTGGCGGGCAAGTTCCTGCCCAAGGGCGCTGGCCAGTTCGGGGTCGGTCTGCTTCACGTTCTCGATTGCCATGATGTGCCTTTCGTTTGGATGTATGACGTGCCGCTCACTTTAGCACAACGAAGCGCTCGCCACGCAGCCTTCACGCGCATGCAACGCGCTCGCAACATGCCGACGGCCGATTGCGAGCGCGAGCGGTGCGAGGAGCACGGGGCGCCAACTTCGCTTGCGGGTTCAATGCAGTGTCGCGCTTCGCGCTCTCGAGTGCGGTTCGAGCTTTCGCTCGGACCCACGAAATTGGGACGCGAAGGTACCTGGCGGCTCGGAGGGTCCACTCGAGCCAGGAATTGGAATGCGCAGATAAAACCTGCTGCAAGATTTCGTGGATGCGGTCGAAAGCTCGCATCCTGCTTAGAGGGCGCCGCCAGGCGCGACAGGCTTTTCATCGCAGGCGAGACATGGGCTTGCGAGCTGCACAAACCCCGCCTTGCTCATCAGGATGCGAAGATGCCTGGCGAGCTGGGGTTTCGCTTTATTTTTCCTGCAGGGCCATGATTTTCTCTACGCGGCCGGCGTGGCGGCCTCCGCCGAATTCGGTGGAGAGGAAGGTGTCGAGGATTTCCTTATTGGCGGAAAGGTCGACGAAGCGGCCAGAAAGCGTGATGACGTTGGCATCGTTGTGCTCGCGGCACAGGGCGGCGAAGGCGGGCGAGACGATGTTGGCCGCGCGGATGCCGTCGACCTTGTTGGCGGCGATGGCCATGCCGATGCCCGTTCCGCATACCAACACGCCGTAGTCTGCCTGACCTGCGGCGACGTCAGCAGCAACCTTTTCGGCGAAGTCAGGATAATCGACGCGGTCGTCAGACTGGGGACCGCGGTCGGTCACATCGTGGCCGGCTTCCTGCAGGTAAGCGGCAAGCTGCTGCTTCTGGTCGAATCCGGCGTGATCGCTGGCGATGCTGATTTTCATGGGGCAACCCTTTCCCGATGCGGCGTGGCGGCGCGTGCGGCCGGCGCTGACGTTTTGCATGTACGCGCCCATGATACGCCCCGGCGAGGCCAGCTGGGCGCAGGGCTCGCAAGATTGCATGAGGAATTCGGGCGAGGGCGAGGAAAGAACCATTGCTGGGTTCTACCCCGCTGCCCACATTCGTGCGAACGCGGGCAGATAGCAGCGCGCTTCGCGCTAAACCTAGTACTGTGCGAGCTCTCGCTCGCACCCACGAAATCTGCCCGAGAT
>CAVBPP010000048.1:0-24480 GCA_963597295.1 Paratractidigestivibacter sp.
CCGATATTCTTAAATGCGTCGCTTACCTGGGCCACGTCGAACGCGGGGAAAGCCGCCGCTTCAAGATCCAGCTCGAAATCGACGTCGCGCACGATGGTCGCCACCTTACGGCTCACGAACGCCGATTCGCGATTGTCGGCCATGCGCTCCTTCTGCCTGCCGCGCAGCTCGTCGATGTGCTCGTAAATGCCCTCGAGCGACCCGTAAGCCGAAAGCAGCTTCGCCGCCGTCTTGTCGCCCACGCCCGGCACGCCCGGGATGTTGTCGGCCGTATCTCCCTTCAGCCCCAGGAAATCGGGGAACTGTTCGGGGGTGACGCCATAGCGCTCGACAACCTCGGCGGGGCCGTAAATGGCCACATCGGTGATGCCTTTCTTGGTGGTGACCACATGGGTGAGCTCGGTGCACAGCTGATAAACGTCCTTATCGCCCGACACCAACAGCGTGCGGTACCCCAGCGCCTCGTCGCGAGCCGAAACGGTGCCCAAGATGTCGTCGCCTTCCCAGCCCTTCACGCGAACGACCGGGATGTTCATGGCCTCGAGCAGACCTTCCATCACGGGGAACTGCACCTTCAGCTCTTCGTCCATGGGCGGGCGCTGGCCTTTGTACTGCTCAAGCGCCTCCATGCGGAAAGCCGGACGCCCCGCATCGAAAGCGCAGATGATCGCGTCGGGGCGGGACATATCGACGAACTTCAGCAACATGGACATGAAGCCGAAGCAAGCGTTGGTCGGCGTGCCGTCGGGAGCATTCATGGTAGGCGGCACGGCGTGATAGGCACGGTGCATCAGCGAATTGCCGTCGATAACGGCGACCTTTTTCTCGGGCATGGCAAAACCCCTTCATTGCGGTAGATTTCAACGTGCTAGTTTAGCGCACTCCAAGCATCGCCAAGGCCGCACCGCGCAGGCCACGCAGGAAACACGGCAACGAAAAACGCCCAGGCATGCGCCCAGGCGTTTCAAAGTTGAAGTGAAAGAAAGCAGACGAAGGAGGCGCCTACGCAGACCAAAGGTATCCCACGCCGCGCACCGTTTCCAGGTGCTGGGCAAGCTCGGGCCCAAGCTTCGCGCGAACGCGGCGAACATGCACGTCAACGGTGCGGCTGCCGCCGTAGTAGTCGAAGCCCCACACGCGGCGCAGCAGCGCGTCGCGGCTGTACGTGCGGCCCGGATGCGTCACCAAAAACGCCAGCAGCGCGTATTCCAAATACGTGAAGTCAAGCGGTTCGCCGGCCAGCGTGACCTGATACGTCGCCAAGTTGATGGTCATGTTGTCCACGACGATGAAATCCGACGAGGAGCTTTCGTTGCCCGGCCACAGAAGCTGCCTGATGCGGGCTGCGCACTCGTCATTCGACGCGCCATGCACCACGAAATCGCTCTTCACCTGCACGGGAAGGCGGAACTCGCCCAGCTGCTCCTCGCTCACGATGACCAGCAGGCTCGCGCTGCCGTCTTCCAGCAGCACCGATTCTACCTGCGACACGTTAGACAGAGCGTCGCTGCGGGCCTCGTAAATGACCAGATCGTAAGAGGGATGCTGAGCGAGCAGCTTCTTGAACTGCACCGACGACCCCGCCGCCACGTCCACATCAAGCCCCGAAAGCACCTGTTGGAATTTATGGGCATTGTCAAGGCTGTCCGCAATGAAGATGACCGTCTTCCTCATGCTATAGCCCTCCTTCTTCCTCGTTGCCTGCCAGCGCGGCACCGGCGCGGCAGAACTCGCCCGCAAAGCGGCACATTACAGAACCGCCAGGTAGCGGTCACGTTCCCACTCGGAAACGTTGGATTGATATTCATCCCACTCAGCTCGTTTGGCCTCGACCAGGTAATTGCAGATGTGATCGCCCAGAGTTTCCCGCATCAGCTTCGACTCAGCGAACAGCTCCACGGCCTCGCCCAGGCTTTCAGGCAGCGTGCGGAAGCCCTGTTTGCGCAGGTCTTGGCGCGACTGCGTGAACAAGTCGCGGTCCTCGACGGGCTCGGGCGGCTCTAGGCCCTCCTCGATACCGGCCAAACCGGCCGCGAGCATGACGGCAAACGCCAAATACGGGTTCGCGCCCGGGTCGGGGCTGCGAAGCTCCAGTCGGCAGGCCTCCTCGCGATTCGGGCGATACCCCGGCACGCGCACGAGCGTGCTGCGGTTCGCACGCGCCCACGACAGGTAAATCGGAGCCTCGCCTCCGGCCAGCAAACGCTTGTAAGAGTTCACATACTGGTTCGTGATCAGGCAGAACTCGGGCGCGTACTTCAAAATACCGGCAAGGTAATGCTTCGCCGTCTCGGAAAGGTTGTAACCCTGCGGGTCGTTCGGATCGAAGAACACATTGTTGCCCTCGAAGTCGAACAGGCTCTGATGCACATGCATGCCGCTACCCGGGGCATCGGCCAAGGGCTTGGGCATGAACGACGCGTACACGCCGTGCTTCATGGCTATTTCCTTCACCACCAGCTTGTACGTCATCACGGCGTCGGCCATGGTCAGCGCGTCGGTGAAGCGCAGGTCAATCTCGTGCTGCGACGGGCCGTTCTCGTGGTGGGAATACTCGACCGGAATGCCCATCTTCTCAAGCGTGAGCACCGTGTCGCGGCGCAGGTCGGAAGCGTAATCAAGGCTGGTCAGATCAAAGTAGCCGCCGCGGTCCAGAATCTGCGCCGAATCGGGGTCTTTGAAGTAGTAGAACTCAAGCTCAGGTCCCACGTTGAAGACATAGCCCATGCTCTGAGCCTTTTCCACCACGCGCGAGAGCACATAGCGCGGGTCGCCATGAAAGGGGTTGCCATCAGGCGTTTTCACATTGCAGAACATACGGGCGACGGCGTTTGACTCCGGGCGCCACGGCAGCACCTGAAACGTTGACGCATCCGGGAAGGCCAGCATGTCCGATTCCTCGGTGCGGCAAAAGCCCTCGATGCAGCTGCCGTCGAAGCCCATGCCGTCGGCGAAGGCATCATCAAGCTCGCTGGGTATAACGGCGAACGATTTCATATTCCCCAGCACATCGGTGAACCAGAAGCGCACGAAATGCACGTCGCGGCTCTTAATCGTTTTCAGGACGAAGTCCTCTTCCGGGTTCGCAGCCATCGGCTTGCCCTCCTTGCTATCGCGGACGCCGCATGCGCGCGAGCGGCGTCTATGCCAAGCGGCCAAGCGCAAAGGCAGGCCGCATGTTGAACATGAACAGGTGCGAATCACCTATTTACCAGCGAATTATAGCAACCTGTGTTGCAGGAACGTTTCAAGCGACGCGCACCCACATTGCCCGCACGTTTTCGACAGATTGCAAAAATAAGGCGATGCGAAACAAGCGTAAGCACTTTAAACTAGCTCGCAAATCGCGATCAAGAAAGAGCACATACGGAACAACACATCCTGCCACAATGATTTTACAAACCCCTAGGCAAGGGAAGAAGCAATATAGCAACCGAACAGGCTAAACGAGCAACGAATACAAGCATTTCTGTGCACTCGAGTTGGGGATATCTAGCCCATACTGCGCTATATAACTCTCATGGTCGGGATTTCCGCAGGTAAAGCCTATAAAGGAATATTCCGTTGCTTTATCATGCGCGCCCCTCGTAATCGATCGCACGGGCACATTACTCTCGCTCCACGACAACGTTAACTCGTTGACCGAGTTCGGTGTGGGTTCGATCGTCTTTTGAGCCTTACGCTTCGGTTTGTACGTTCGCAAGTGTTTCGCCTTCACCTGGCATTCTTGGGAACAATATCTCGAATCGGCTCGTCGGTGATACTCTTCAGGAGTAAACAATCGGCCGCAATCTGGGTTCTGGCAATTCCGATATGTTTCATTGCGCATTGTCCCTCGCGCCATGCAGATAAAAAGGTACTGCATAATAGTACAAATTCCCAGGTTGTCATCGCCATCGATTAGATCAATCGGAACGACAGATCCTTGAATCGCCGCGTTGCAATAATTTAGGCAATTCATCACCAGCTGTTTCCGACTACGCCAATCGTCTTCCGAAAAATCATCCCTAAGGCAATCAGTAATAGCCGTTATTGCCATTTGCGCATGGCACACCGCCTCGGATACCTCCTGAACGCTCGCAATATGACACGGAACAACGCCTTGGCTTTCGGCGCTGCTACACCTTTCCAGCCAGTTACGTTGTGCGATATCCCGTAAGTTTTCAATTTGCAGCCCGAAACGCTCTTGCGCGACAATATCTGCCTTGCCATATCCTTCGAACAAGAATACCGTCTCCCGCGCGCCCGCAGGAATTCTGTCTTTACCGAGCCCGGCAATGCCCCCAATACAAGCAACGTCTACTGCGCTTTCATAGTCATATGTAGTGTTCGGTCGCGCCCTAAGTCCGGTAATGGGGCCCCACTTTTGCTGAAACGCCATCAACTGGAAAGGATCTCGATAATCAAGCCTCAAAAACTCCTTGCCATAAAGCCCTCGCGGCGGAACAATCAATTCTCTGCAATCAGCATCAGCTTGATCAACGTAGAAGAAAAATTGACTTCGGTACTCGCCAAGTTTCACAACAGGACGCCAAACATGCCAATCACGTTCCTCGATAGACGGAGAGAAATAGAGCCTCATTTAACTCGTTCCAATAAATTTGCTAGATAATCATACTATTTAGCAAAGTATATCTCATTTAGCCTTCATACGAAAGATACGCAGAACCAGATTGGAGGCATCATTGAACAGCAATGCAAACATCTCCCCCTCAGTCAGGGACGATAAATGTCGACCAAAAGCCGACAATAAGCAAAACGTAGAGACGTTGATCCTTCCCGACAACGACGAGAAAGGCATTCGCCTAAATTGCAGACGAGCAAATTGCAAAGACACCTGGAATGCTTTTCTCGTTTCGGAAGCCGATTATGCAGGGCTATTCGAAATTCCAAAAATTCAACCAACCCGCTATATCCCAAATCGGCTCATCCCATTTTCCAAGGCAATCTCATGCAAAGACCACGACCAATGGGTTCACTTCTTCCAAGACGACTACCTGTTCGAGCGAGTCTGGCGAAACCCAAAACATTACCTGGCCATCCTCAAACGCTTCAACGGAATCATACTGCCAGATTTCAGCATCTATCGCGATATGCCGCTTGCTCTGCAAATTTGGAATATCTATCGCAGTCGTGCCCTTGGATCATGGCTGCAAGCAAACGGCGTCAAGGTCATCGTGAACGTGCGATATGGGGATTATCGCACTTATGGAATTTGCTGCGATGGGATTTCGCAGAACAGCACCATAGCCGTCGGCACGCATGGCATCTTAAAGAACAAGGAGGACAGGAATTTCTTCATAGAGGGCATGGATTCCGTAGTCAAGACGATTGAGCCTTCCGCCATCGTCGTTTACGGTTCAGCACCCGAGAAGATCTTCGGGAAATATTTATCATCAGGAATCGGAATTATCCAATTTGACAGTGAGTTCGCCAAAATGCATAAGGTGGCAAAATAATGGGCACCGGAAAGCATGGCGGCTTTGGCAACACTGCCGGAAACAGGTTTCGCTTCCGCCAGGGTGTTGCGGCAGAAGGCATGCAAAAAACCTTAGAGATGATGCTCGATAAGGTTTTCTACGCCAATGCCGTTGCGAATAAGTATCATATCCATCTGAAAGGGTCCGGTAAGAAAATCGAGATTGTTTTCAACTCCGAATTGCCATTCGGCGTAGCTGGGAAAACTTCAGCAAGAAATCCACTCAAAATCATTCTCGGACCGGCGGCCTTTATCAGCGAAGAAGAGCTCGCCAACACAATCGCGCACGAGCTCAACCACGCCCGAAGCTTCATAAAGGGAGGAAAGGCGCCAGAGAAAACGGCATACATAGCAGGAGATTCATTGGCTAGCTATATTAGGGGAGAACGATAAGATGTGGAACGAAAACGATCAAATGATGAAGCTCGTAGAACGCATTGGGCAAGGAAACGTCACGTCTCCAACAAAATGTCCGGAATGTGGCAAAACTCAAGCACACTATTTCTTTCATGTTGCTAACGAGGCGTCCGGCAAAGGAACCGCCTGGATCTGGTGCGATGAGTGCAAAAGCTACAGTCACTTCTCGTACTTCATTCCAAAATGGTGGAAGAATCCCGAATTCATAGACAGCGAGGAACTCGACTCGAGCGTTACATGCCCGCACTCATTTGAGAAGGAAATTGACGATTGGGTTAACGCGCTAATCAGCCGAGGCTAAACCGGACGCATGATAAAAAAGGTCGGACGCGATTTCCGACCTTGAATTTATGGTGGTCGCTACAGGATTTGAACCTGTGACCCCCGCCGTGTGAAGGCGATGCTCTCCCGCTGAGCCAAGCGACCGAATAAGTACTTCATCCGAAGTGCTCGAACTATAGTAAAGGAACCTTCCCCGCCGCGCAACCCCTAATTTGTAGTTTTCCACACGGTTCTTGCGATTATATTCCGGTATGCATACACTCTTACTAGAGTATGTGACGATAGACCGACTTTTCGATTGCGCCGCGCAGCTCTTCACCCTCCAACAGAAAGAAGATCAATGAAGCACCTTGCTGCGCGCTGGTGCCTGATGGGCCTTGGCATCCTTGTCATGGCCGCGGGCATCGTTATCGTCACCAAATCCGCCACAGGCAACACCCCCATATCGTCAACCGGCTACGTGCTGAGCGTCGCCTACCCTGCCGTTTCCTACGGCGTGTTCATGTTCGTATGGAACGTTTTTCTGCTGTTGATGCAGGTTGTTATCCTTCGAAGCCGCTTCCGGTTGAGCTCGCTCGTGCAGATTCCCATTTCGGTGCTGTTCAGCATCGGCATCGACGCGTTCAGCCACGCATTCAGCTTCATGGTGCCGCCGAATTACGCGGTGTCGCTATTGCTGCTGGCGCTGGGCATCATAGTGCTGGCCGCCGGTGTGGCGTGCACCGTCGTTGCGAACGTAGCGCTGAACTGCGGCGAGGCCCTAGTCGCAGCCATCACCACGAAAACCGGGTGGAACTTCGGGCATACGAAGGTCGGCTTCGACATTTCTTGCGTCGTGGTCGCCTGCATCGTGTCGTTCACGCTGATGGGCACTCTGATTGGCGTGCGCGAGGGTACCGTCGCCGCCGCGGCCATCACCGGCTTCGTGGTGAATTTCTTCGTAAAGCTGATGGGCGGCGTGCGCCCGGCCGTGCCTATGCGAAAGAAGGCCGCTGCTGGAAGCCAAGCGCAAAGCGAAACGGCAGAGAAGCCAACCGAGCAGACGCAGCAAGCGGCGAACTAGCTTCGCCATCGGGCAAGCCGCCGGCGCGGCAAAACGCTGGCCGTAAAAATTAGGCTGGCGTTCGCAACCGCAAACGCCAGCCCGCAACTCGCCTGTCTTACGCCCTCTTCACCAGATAGCACTTATGAATGCGCTTGTTGCGCTCGAAATCGTGCGGGATGGTGCGCTCGGAGATATCCTCCAGCTTCACGCCATATTTCTCAAGCTGATCCATATCGGGCTTGAAGCTGCGCAGGTTGCAGCTGAATATGGCTTGTCCTCCCTTCGTCAGCAGGCGAGATACGCCCACCAGCAGCTCCACGTGGTCTCGCTGCACATCCCAGGTTCGCTTGCCCATGGCCTTCGAATTGCTGAATGTCGGCGGGTCCACGAATATCAGGTCGAAACGGCGCGGGCTGCGACGGCAATCGGTGATCCACTTCATCACGTCGCCGCGTTCGAACATGTGCTGTTGCCCTGTGAAGCCGTTCTGCTCCATGTTGCGCTGCGCCCATTCCAGGTACGTCTGAGAAAGGTCGACCGTCACCGTTTCGGTGGCGCCGCCGGCCGCAGCCTGCACCGTGGCCGAACCCGTGTAGGCGAACAGGTTAAGGAATCGCTTCCCCGCCGCCATGTCGCACACCATCGCGCGCGTGTCGCGGTGATCCAGGAAAATACCCGTGTCCAAGTATCCGGCCAGGTCAACTTCGAAAAGGCAACCGTTTTCCCGCACGCAGGTCACGTAGTTGCGCTTGCCAGCGCCGCGATACTGACCGCCGCCCGCCTCGCGCACGCGCATCTTCGAGAACACATGGTCGGGGCGAACGCCCAGCACCACCGGCGCCAAGGTCAGAATGTCGTCGAATCGGCGGCGAGCCTTGTCGGGGTCGATGGATTTCGGCGCGGCGTATTCGGCAATATGCAGATAGGTATTGCCCTCAGCATGCCCCGCGCCTTCGTACACGTCAATGGCGGCGGAATATTCCGGCAGGTCGGCGTCGTACAAGCGATAGCAGGTCACGCCTTCGCGGCGAGCCCACTTGCGGCGCTCCTTATACACCTTGCGCAGACGATCCGCGAATTGCTGAGAGGTGGTCTCGTACACTTCCACCTTATGCTCGGCACCGCCCGCGTTATCGGGAACGATGGCCACATTCATCTGAGCCGGGCCCTGCATGAACAGCTGAACCTCGCAGGCAACGCGACCACGGCCGAAGCGCACAGTGTCGGCGGCTTCCACGCCGAAGCGCCCCTGCACGCCTTGGCCGCCCGCCACGACGTACACACTGTCGGCCGGCGCCGTTTGCGCGGCTTTCACGAATGCGGAAGCTTCAGCCGCCGCTCGCGCCTCAGACTGGATGTGGTCGCCAAACGGCAAACAGCTTGCGACCAGGCACGGGCACAACTTGTCTTGGGTGGCCGCCTGCGCCGCAGTGAACGCGGGACGAGCAGCGGCAAGAGCACGACCGGCGGCTTCGGCCACATTCGAGGCATCGCCCTGCTCGATGCTCACGGCCAGGCGCAGACCGGCGCGCTTCGCACGACCACGAGCTCGCGCGATGGCGGGGCTCGAAGTCGTTGCGCCCACGATGCGCACGCGATTCAAATCGGGTCGCGTGGACGCCGCCGCCGTCGCAGCTCCATCGCCCGCCACGGCGGAAAGCCCGGCCTCGAAGCGCTCATCGGCATCGTCGAGCGCCGCTGCCCAAGATTCCTCATCGAACGCGGCCCAGCCTTCGAAACCCCACTTCGCACGGGTCAAACCGGGCGCCATGTCGCAGGCAATCGCAGCGGCCTCAACCACCAGCGTGCCGTCGCCGCAGGCCGCATCGACCAGCGCCGCAGTAGCGCACATGCCATCCCAATCGGCCAGAGCCAGCACGCCGGCCGCAAGCGCGCATTCGAGCGGCGCATCCTGCCCGGCGTCGGCCTCCAAATAGCCGCGCTGATACAGCGATGCGCCCGACAGGTCCAGCGAAACCGTCGCACGGTTGTCGCGAATGCGCACGTCAATGCTGCAATCGGCATTCGCGCTGTCCACATTCGGCCGCTCGCCTGTACGCTCACGGATAGCGTCGCAGATGCCGTCCTTCACCTTCAACTCGGTGAAGTGCGAATTGCGAAGCTCTTCGTTGGTGCCATGCGCATGCACGGCGATGCTCGCGCCGGCAGAAATAACGTTATGCCAGCTGATACGGCGAATTCCCTCATACAGCAAATAAGCATCGCCGGCGTTCACGCGCCCCACGACAAGCGTCACGCGCGAGGCTAAGCGCGACCACAGGCACACGCGCTGCGCCGTCGCCGCCGAGCCGAAAAACGCCACGCCGCCGCCGAGCGGACGCACACGTTGCGCTCGCAAGCGCTTCAGCTCCGCCGCCAACAGCTGCTCCAAGCCAGCCAGGCAGCTGGCGAAAAATTCGAACTCGGGTTCTTCGTGGGTATGCATGCACATGCCTTTCGCGCGCAATAAAAAACGCGGGCCGAACAGACCCGCGTTGCAATTAATCTTCCAGGTAATCCTTCAGTTTGCTGGAACGTGAAGGGTGGCGAAGCTTCGCGAGCGTCTTGCTTTCGATCTGGCGAATGCGCTCACGCGTGACGCCGAATTCGCGGCCGACCTCCTCGAGCGTTCGCGGATGCCCGTCCTCCAGGCCATAGCGAAGCGTGATGACCTTGCGCTCGCGCTCGGCCAGACCGTCGAGCACGGTCTTCAACTGCTCCTGCAGCATGCTGAACGACGCGGCATCGGGCGGCACCACGGCGGCGTCGTCCTCGATGAAGTCGCCCAGCTGGGAATCCTCTTCCTCGCCGATGGGCGTTTCGAGCGAAACCGGCTCTTGGCTGATCTTCTGAATCTCGCGCACGCGCTCGGCGGTCAGGTCCATCTGCTCGCCGATTTCCTCCGGCGTTGGCTCGCGACCGAGTTCCTGCAGCAGCTGACGCTGAATGCGCACCAGCTTGTTGATGGTTTCGACCATGTGCACCGGAATGCGGATGGTGCGCGCCTGGTCGGCGATGGCGCGGGTGATGGCCTGGCGAATCCACCAGGTGGCGTACGTGGAGAACTTGAAGCCCTTCGTATAGTCGAACTTCTCAACCGCGCGGATAAGGCCCAGGTTGCCTTCCTGGATAAGGTCCAGGAACAGCATACCGCGGCCCACGTAACGCTTGGCGATGGAAACCACCAGGCGCAAGTTCGCCTCGATGAGTTGCTGCTTCGCGTCAAGGCCCACCTGCTCGATGCGGCCGAGCTTGCGACGCGTGCGACGATCGAGCTCGCGGCCCTCTTCTTCGGCGGCCTCAAGCTCTGCCGTGGCGGCCACGCCGGCCTCGATCTTCATGGCAAGGTCAATCTCCTCCTGAGCGGTGAGCAGCGACACCTTGCCGATTTCCTTCAAATACATGCGAACCGGGTCGCCGGTGAGCATGGTCACGTTGGCTGCTTCGTTACGCTTGCGCGCCGAAGACCTGGTCGAACGGGTTTTCTTCGCGGTGACTTTGGGCAGCGACACGTCGGATGCGGCCTTGAGCTCCTCCTCGGGAATGCCCTCGAGCAGGTCCTCCTCTTCGCCGTCCTCGTTGACGTTCGACTCCGACTTCTCCTCTGCGGGCTCCGCGGAAACCGCGGTCATGTCGGGCTCGACGTCCTCTGCGTCTTCGTCGATATCATCGAGCGCATCGCTTACGGTTGAAACCTCTTCCGCCGCCGGCTGCTCCACCTTTTCGTCCTTGGCCTCCACCTTGGATTTCGAGGTTTTCTTCGCCTTGGAAGCAGATGCTTGGTCCTTCGAAGCTTGAGCCACGTGTTCTTCCTTTCGACTTGACTTCGCGCCTACGGATTATTCCCGAAAAAGGGCGCAAAAATGCAGAGAAATAGTTTACTACAGAAAATCGTTTTGCGGAAGCCCCAATTTGCCGATTGACCGGGAATTTGCGCTCGTTCGCTACAGCAGGTCGTCGGGGTCGACGTCGACCGCCACGTTCACCCACTTGTCGGGCTTGCGGCTGCGGAAATACGGCAGCAGCACCCCGCTCAGATCAGCTCCGAGCGGCGCCTTCACCACCACATGGAAGCGATACGTGTTGCGAAGCTTCGACAGCACGCACGCCGTCGCGGGCAGCACGCACCAGCCGTCGCCGCCGAAATCGCGAACGACCTGTTCAAGCCCCTGTTGAATGTCACGCGCGAGCGCTTCCACGTCGCCGGCGTGCGCGCCCCACACGAGCACGTTGGCCATGCGCACGTAGGGCGGGTAACCCAACAGCTTGCGTTTGGGCAGCTCATCGCGGAGGAACAGCGCACGGTCGTAGCGAGCCGCCGCACGGATGGGCGCCGCGTCCGCCTCGTAGGTTTGCACGAGGACTCGCCCGGGGAGCTCGGCGCGACCTGCGCGACCGGCAACCTGCTCCACCAAGTCGAACGTGCGCTCATGGGCGCGGAAGTCGGGCAACTGCAGCTGCGTGTCGGCATTGATGACGCCCACGAGCGTCACATCGTCGAAGTCGAGACCCTTGGCTATCATCTGCGTGCCCAGAAGCACAGCGGCATCTGCCGCGGCGAACTGCTCCAGAAGCCGCTGGTGCGCACCTTTTCCCGACGTCGTGTCGGCATCCATGCGGATGATGGGGACGTCCGGCCCCACGCCCGGCAAGCCGTCGAGCAGCACACGCAGCTCATCTTCGACGCGCTGCGTTCCGGCGCCGAACTTCTTCAAATACGGGCTGCCGCACTTGGGGCACACCGCGGGCGTTGGCTGCCGATGCCCGCAATGATGGCAGGTCAGGAAGTTGCCGCGCTCATGGTAGGTGAGCGACGTGTCGCAGTGCGGGCACTTCGGCACGAAGCCGCATTCGCGGCACAGCAGAAATTTCGCGAACCCGCGTTGGTTCAGTAGCAGCACAACCTTGCGACCTTGCGAAAGCTCCTGCTGAATGCCCAGTTTCAGCGCGCCCGAGAACATGGAACGCGACCCGGAGGTGAACTCGTTTGCCATATCGACGATGCGCACCTCGGGCATCGGTCGGCCGTTCGCGCGCTCGGGCAGACGAACCTGGTGCCAACGGTCGTCCTTAGCGCAGCGGTACAGCGACTCGATAGAAGGCGTGGCGCTGCCGAGCACCACGGCCCCGCCCGATCGACGCGCCATCCAAACGGCCACTTCTCGGGCGTGATAGCGCGGGGCGCTGTCCTGCTTGTAGCTTCCCTCATGTTCCTCGTCTATGACGATGAGCCCCACGTTGGCAAGCGGCGTGAACAGTGCGCTGCGGGCGCCCACGACCACGCGAGCCGCACTCGAGCGGATGAAATCCCACTGATCGTAGCGCTCACCGGCCGACATGCGGCTGTGCATGACGGCCACCGTGTCGCCGAAACGTGCGCGGAAGCGTCCGACCGTCTGCGGCGTCAGAGAAATCTCAGGGACCAAAACGATGGCCGTCCGCCCCGCCGCAAGCACGTTCTCGATTGCGCGCAAATACACCTCTGTCTTGCCCGACCCCGTCACGCCGTCAACCAGCACAACGCTGCCGTCACCTGCGGCAACAGCGTTATCTATGGCCGAAAGCGCATCGGCTTGGCCAGAGGTCAGCTTCGGGTAGATCGAGCGGTCGCCAACGCCGAATGCCGCAGCGTCGCCACAGCCAGCCGGGCCACCGCAAGCCGTCGCGCCCGAAGGCTCAACCCCGCGCATGCGGCGCCTGTGCTCGATGCGCACCACGTCCTTCGCCTCAAGCGCCTTCAACGTGGAAGACACGGCCCCCAACTGGGCGGAAAGCTCGGCCACGCGAACCTGCCCGCCACGCAGGGCAGCTATGACCTGCGCTTGCTTCACGGCGTTCTTTCGCGGAACGAAGCCTTCCATGGCAGGCCCCGGCACCACCCAACGATCGTCGACCTCGCCGATGGCCGGCTCCTCGAAACGCCAGCGCCCATCGCGCCCGCGCACCATGCGGGGCACACCGCCCGGCGGCGTGAACAGGCGCACGCAAGCCGAAAGTGGCGCGATATAGCGCTCGGAAAGCCACTGCGCGCAGGCGGCGCCTTCTTCGTCGAAATACGGCTTGCTCACGGCGCGGAAGATGCTCTTCAGCTTCGACGGATTCAGCCCCTCGGGCCACTCGGGGCCGCCTGGCTGCCCGCATTCGCGAACGGCGACCACAAAGCCGATGGCACGGCGAGACCCAAACGGCACCAGCACCGCGCAGCCCACAGCTATCGTATACGACTCCGCGGCCATGGCAGCCCCTATCGGATCGCACACCCCACGCGTGCCGGGCATTCCACAAACATCTTCCCCATCTGCGCAAACGTCAACGCAGCCGCCAAACAGCCCTTCTTCGGGGACTGCATAGGTGTACGGCGCGTCAAGCGATTGCGTGGGTATGTCCAAAATCACGGAAGCTAATTTCATAAGCGTCAAGTATATAAGAAAAGGGCCCGCCGAAACGGACCCTCCTTACGCGATTCGCAATTGCCGGGCGAACTATTTGTTGAAGAAACCGCCCAAAATGCCCTTGGCCGCATCCGCGATGCCGGAAGCGTCGGTGGGCAAATTTTCGGCGATGGAGGCCACGCCGGAAGGCAGGTTCTCGGCGATGGCGGAAAAATCGATGCCCTGGGCCTGCTCCTGCACGCCGGCGAGAATCTCAGCCGGGTCGATACCGTCGATCGACTGGCCGACGATGCCCTCGATGGCACCCTGCGGGTCGGCCGCAATCTCGCTCATCTTCTCAGGGGCGTCGGCGACGGCGGCGGAAACCTGGTCGATGATCTGCTGAATGTCCATTTGGAACTTCCCTTTCTCTATAAGTCTCGCTTTGCGTGCTGCCATTGTTCCATGCTCACCGCGAGGTACGGGCGGCAAGCGCAACGCTCAACAAATGGTGGACGCGAGGCGTTCGACGCGCAGCACGGCGAGAATACGGCCCGACCGTCCAACTTACAACGAACGCTCAACACCTGGCACTACGAAGCGTTGAAAGCGCAGCGCCCGCCGACAAAAACAAGTAGGCGTACCCTTACGCCAGCCCACAAGCCGTACGCAAAGCCTCGGCCTTGTCGGTGCGTTCCCAGGTGAACTCGGGCAACTCACGGCCGAAATGACCGTAGGCGGCCGTCTTGCGGTAAATCGGACGGCGCAGGTCAAGCTCGTCGATGATGGCACCCGGACGCAGGTCGAACACCTGCGAGACCGCAGCCTCGATGTCGGCCACGGGCGCATGCTCGGTGCCGAAGGTCTCCACCATGATGGAAACCGGGCGCGCCACGCCGATGGCGTAAGCGACCTGGATCTCGCAGCGATCGGCCAAACCGGCGGCCACGACATTCTTCGCCACCCAGCGCGCGGCATATGCAGCCGAACGGTCAACCTTCGTGCAGTCCTTGCCGGAGAACGCGCCGCCGCCGTGACGGCCCATGCCGCCATAGGTGTCGACGATGATCTTACGGCCGGTCAGACCGCAGTCGCCCATGGGGCCGCCGATAACGAAGCGGCCGGTCGGGTTGATGTGCAGCTCGGCGTCGGCAGCAAGCTCGATGCCCTCATCGGCCAAGACAGGCTTGATAACCTTCTCGGCGATATCGGCGCGCAGCGTGTCGTTGTCGACTTCCTCAGCATGCTGGGTGGAGACGACCACTTTCTCCACGTTCACGGGCTTGCCGTCGATGTAGCGCACGCTGACCTGGGTCTTTCCATCGGGACGCAAGTAGGGCAGCGTACCGTCCTTGCGCACGCGAGCCAAGCGCTCGCTCATGCGCTGAGCCAGGTAGATGGGCATCGGCATGAGGGTTTTCGTCTCGTTGCAGGCAAAACCGAACATCATGCCCTGGTCGCCCGCGCCGACCGTCTCGTATTCGTCAGTCGCGGCGCCGTGCTGGGCCTCAAACGACTCGTCAACGCCCTGCGCGATGTCGGGAGACTGCTCATGGATAGCGTTCATCACGCCGCAAGTGGTGCCGTCGAAGCCGAACTTCGCGCGGTCGTAGCCGATCTCGCAGATGACGTCGCGCACAATGGCGGGCACGTCAACATAAGCCTGCGTGCGAACCTCGCCGGCCACCACGACCATGCCGGTGGTGGTCAGCGTTTCCACGGCGCAGCGCACCTGGGACAGGTCGGCAGGCTGTCCGTTCGGGGCAACGTAGCCCTGCTTTTCCAGCTCAGCTTCCTTTTCCAGAATGGCGTCCAGAATGGCGTCCGACACCTGGTCGCAAATTTTGTCGGGATGACCCTCGGTCACCGATTCGGACGTGAATAGATACGTGTTGTGGGCTTCAGCCATGATTCCTCCTTCATCGTTGTCGGCCGGACCACCTTGACGCGGTTGCGCCTGGTTGGTGTCGGGATCGGCGAGCCAACTCTCTCCCCCGACTCTTGATAAACGGATATGTTCGGACGGTGCGTTTCGCCGCCTTCGTTTATGCTAGCACGGCATGGTAACACATTATTTAGTACACTTCCTGGGTGCACAACAATCGCAAACGACGAAAGCGAGGAAGCGAACATGGCCGAAACCGAAAACGCCTGCACGGAAAGCACCAATGCCAATCGGGCCGCTGCGCCGGCGTTCAAAAACGCCGCTTACACGCAGGAATATCTTGACATCGCCGAATCGCTTGGCGGCGACATCGCCGGCCGCCGCGCCGCACGCGCTTACATGGATTCCTCGACGGCCATCGTGCATCATCAGGTGGTTTCCACAAGCTTCGTGCCGAAGCTTTACGACGCTGCATCGCGCCAGGTCATGCGCGAGGTCGTGGAAACGACGCATCGCATCCTGTGCAAGGTGATGCAGCGCTACCTCGACGATGCCGAATACCGCAAGATCTTCGACTACGCCCCGCGCCTGGCCGAGCTTATTTTGGTGCCGCGCGGCTACGACGCTCTTCTGCCCTTCGCCCGCTTCGACATCTTCCTTGACGAGAACACCGGCGACGTGGCGTTTTGCGAGTTCAACGGCGACGGCAGCTCGGGCATGAACGAGAACCGCGAGATCACCCATTCCGTCGAGAACACGGCTACGTTCAGGGAATTCGCGAACCGCCACCATGTGGAGGCCTGCGAGCTGTTCGACGCATGGGTGAGCGAGTTCATCAGCATCTACAACACCTACGAGCACCGCGTGGACAGCCCACGCTTCGCCATCTGCGACTACCTGCAAAACGGCGTCGTGGACGAATTCCACCTGTTCGCGAAGCGTTTCACCGAAGCGGGCTACCCCTGCACCGTCTGCGACGTGCGCGACCTCACATTCGACGGTGAGCTGCTGCGCGATGCGCAAGGCCAGCCCGTGCATGCCATCTGGCGCCGCTGCGTCACCAACGACGTGCTTGAGTTCTGGGATGAATCGCAGGCGCTCATCAATGCGGTGCGCGCGCAGAAAGTGGCGCTCATCGGCAGCTTCGCCGGCCACATCGTGCACGACAAGCAGATTATGGAGGCGCTGTACCACCCCGCCACGCAATCGTTCCTCACGCCCGAGGAAAACGCGTTCGTGGCCCGCACCGTGCCGCAGACGCGCTACCTAGACGCCGCCGAGGTTGACCTTGACGAAATCCGCGCGAACAAGGACGCCTGGATCATCAAGCCCACCGACGCCTACGGAGCGGCCGACGTGTACGCCGGCTGCTTTCAAACGCAGGCCGAATGGGAAGCCATCATGGAGAAGTTCGCGAACGGGGCTGCCGGCGCGCCATTTTTGGTGCAGCGCTACATCACGCCGTTCAAAACGCAGGTTCTCGTGCCCGACAACGATATCGCCGAACTTGCCGACGACCAGGTAGATCGCACGCCCGTGCTTTACAACAACCTGGAGGGGCTCTACTGCTACAACGGGCGCTTCCAGGGCATCTTCAGCCGCCTGGGGCCCTACCCCACCATCAGCAAGCCCATGAAGGGCATCACCTGCGCCACCATCTGGGTAGATTAGGCGGCGCCCGTGAAGTTTCTCAATGCGATAGTCGCCTTCGGGACCACGCTGCTGCTGGCCGTCACGTTGGTGGCGGCGGGGTTCGCGGCCGTGGCCGTGCCCGACTGGGCGACCGAGGCGCTTTCCCGCGCATATAGCGGTTGCGACCAACCGAACACGCCGTTCTCGCAGGACGAGCTGGTGAATCTGGCCGTCGCCGGCAAACACTACACCTTCGACGACAACAACCCGCTCAAGCTGCAATCGGCGCTTGAAGCGGCCAACAACTCCGCCGAGGGCGCGGGCCGCGCGAAGTCCACCGACCGCGCAAGCATCACCCGCACGCTCGACGACGACGCGAAAAGCCACCTCGACGACGTCTTCAAAGTGGTGAAGGTGGCCAAGCCCGTGCTGGCCGTCATCGCGATCGTCACCATCGGCGGACTGGCGCACGTGGGCGTCCGCATGAAGAAACGCGCCCTCGGGCGGGTGCTCGCCTGCGGCGGCAGCATCGTAATCGTGGCATTCGCAGCCCTGGGCGCTTGGGCGGCATACGACTTCCTCGGCATGTTCAACACGCTTCACAGCCTCTTCTTCAGCGCCGGAAGCTGGCAATTCGACATAGACAGCTTGCTCATCACCATGTACCCAACCGCATTTTGGATGGGGATGGGCGGCATCTGGTTGGCCGTGACGGCGGTTCTCTCTATACTTTCAATAATCATCGGACTGAAGTTAGGAAAGCAAAAGCATGACAAATAACGAACAGGTGCGCGTCCGCTTCGCACCCTCTCCGACCGGCAAGCTGCACGTCGGCGGCGCCCGCACGGCAATCTACAACTGGGCGTTCGCCCGCGCGATGGGCGGCACGTTCATCCTGCGCATCGAGGACACCGACCCGGAGCGCTCCACCAAGGAGAATACGCAGGTCATCCTGAATGCGATGAAGTGGCTCGGGCTCGACTGGGACGAAGGCCCCGAGGTCGGCGGCGAAGCTGGCCCCTACTTCCAGACGCAGCGCTTCGATACCTACACCGCCGCGCTCGAGCGTCTGAAGGAACGCGGGATGGTCTACCCCTGCTTCTGCACGAAGGAAGAGCTCGACGCCAAGCGCGCGAAGGCCGAGGCCGAGGAAGGCGGCTACGCGGGCTACGACCGCACCTGCCGCCACATCGACGCCGAGGAGGCCGCCCGCCGCATCGCCGCAGGTGAGCCGCATGTGTGGCGCCTTGCCGTGCCGGAAGACCACGGCCCCATCGAATTCGACGACGCGGTGTACGGGCACATGTCCTTCCCCGCCGACGTTATGGACGACATGATCGTCGTGCGCACCGACGGCACGCCCACCTACAACTTCGCCGTGGTCTGCGACGACGCCAACATGGGCATCACGCACGTCATTCGCGGCGACGACCATCTGTCCAACACCCCGCGCCAGATCCTCATCTACGAGGCGCTCGGCTACAAGGTGCCCACGTTCGCGCACCTGTCCATGATCTTGGGCTCCGACGGCCACAAGCTCTCCAAGCGCCACGGCGCCGCCAGCGTCGAGGAATTCCGCGACCGCGGCTACCTGGCCGACACAATGGTGAACTTCCTGGCGCTTCTGGGCTGGTCGCTCGACGGCGAGACCACGCTCATCGACCGCGAAACGCTGTGCAGCAAGTTCAGCCTCGACCGCATCACCAAGAAGGACGCCATCTTCGACGAGACGAAGCTCGACTGGATGAACGGCCAGTACATCCAGCGCATGGGCGCTAAGGCCTGGGTCGCCGCCAGCCGCCCGTGGCTCGTGGAAGCCGGCGCTACCGAGGCCGACATCGATGCGAAGCCCGAATGGTTCGCGAAGCTCTACCCGCTCGTGTACGAGCGCCTGGCGCGCCTGGAAGAGGTGCCGGGCAAGCTCGCCTACATGTTCTGGGGCCCCAAAGTGGCCGAGCTGGACGAGAAATCGGTGAAGAAGGTCCTGCTCAAGGAAGGCGCCCGCGCCGACGAGGCCCTCGCGAACTGCCGCGCCATCCTGGCCGATGAATCGCGTGCATGGGAAGCCGCCGGCCTTGAGGCCGCCTGCCGCGAGCTGGGCGACACCATGGACATGAAGCTGAAGTTCGTGCTGCAGCCCCTTCGCGTGGCCGTCTGCGGCAACATGGTTTCGCCGCCGCTGTTCGAGTCGATCGAGCTGCTGCCCCGCGAGGACGTGCTCGCCCGCATCGACCAAGTGACCGCCGAGGTGTTCGGCGCGTAGATGACCGAAACCGGCGAACAGACACGCCAGCAGATCCCGCAGCGCATCCTGGTGCTGCGGGATTTTTGCATCAGCTCGGCGGGGGCAAGCTGCAACCGCTGCGAGAGCGCATGCCCGACGAGGGCGATAACGCTCAGCGAGAACGCCTGCGCGCCCGCCGTCGACGCGCAGGCCTGCACCATGTGCGGCATCTGCCAGGGCGTCTGCGATGCATTCACCTCCACCGGGCTGAAAATCGGCGACGTTTACGCGGGCGCGCGACGCATCGCCCTTTCGCAAGCTGGTCGCCCTTGCATACTGACCTGCAAAAACAGCGTTCCTGAAGATTTTGAAACCGCAAGCAACGTCATCTCGCTTCCGTGCTTGGCAATGCTGCCGGCCGAACTTTGGGCCCAACTGCTGGCAGAAGGCACGAATCTGTTCATCTATCTAGACTTGGAAACATGCGCCACCTGCGCAAACGGCACCATAGCCGAGGAAATCTACGGCGAGGCCATATCGCTAGCCGAACAATTAAGCGGCAGGCAGGTGCTGTTCACCGACGAGCTGCCCGCCGCAAGCAACGAGGGTCTGTTCGCCAACCTAGCGCGCATCGGCGAATCGGGAGAGCGCCGCGATGCATTCACCGACATGATCGCTCAGCTGAAAGACGCGTCGTCGGGCGCGCTGCGTCGGCGCACTGACGAACACTGGCAGAAGCTCATCGAGCAGAACGAACGCCTGAAGTCACACAGCAAGCTCGCGCTGGGCAACGGAACGGAGTTCAATCGGTACGCCGCAAACGGCCGTGCGCGCAAAATCATGTTCCCAAAGCGCCAGATGTTACTGAAAGCCATAGAGGCGCAGCCCGAAATCGCACAACGTGCGGAAATCCGGCTGTCGGCCACCGATCCATCCAAATGTCAAAACGACCTGCGATGTTCACGAGCCTGCCCTACCGGCGCGCGCTTGCCCGATGCGACAAGCGGCAAGCTGTCGTTCGAAGCGCGGCTGTGCTGCGGCTGCAGCGTTTGCTCACATGTGTGCCGACATGATGCCATAACGGTTACAACCGCGAAGGCGTCGGCAATCGCGTGATAAGATGCTCGTAAGAATAACGATGCAAGGAGCTTCCTACCGTGTCCGAGAATATCAACGATACCAACACTGACCAGCAAGAACGGTCACCGGAACAAGCGACGGCCGACGTTTCAAGCCAGGTTGTCCAATCCGCGCAGGCCTCGCAGAACGCAAACGCGCCCGAGCAGCCAGCGCAACCCTCCGGCGACGGCGCTGCCCAGCCGACTGCCCAGCCCGCAAGCGACACCGCGGGCCAGCAGTCCACGCAGCCCGCAAGCGATGCCGCGGCCCAGCCGACCCAGACGGCCCAGCCGGGCGCGGCGCCGCAGCAACCCGCGCAAGCAGCAAGCTACGCCGCAGCTGCGCCTGCTCAGCAGGCACAGCCAACCGGAGCAGCCTACCAAATGCCCCTGCAGCCACAAGCCGCCTACCCGGCCGGCGCCGCCGCGTCCGCGCAGCCCAAGCGCAAGGTGTGGCCTTGGGTCCTGCTCGCATGCCTGCTCGCCTTCCTGATCGGCCTCGGCGGATGCGCCGGCTGCACGGCAATCGGCATGCTCCTGGGCACCGAGCCGGTCTCGCGCGACAACTCGCTGCATCAATACGACTACGACGATCTTCCCTACAGCTACGACTCAAGCACGTCTAGCTCGGACACCTACGGAGGCTTCACGCTCGACGATATCCGCAATGCGGCGGGCACGCTGACCAATGACGTTGACGAAGGAAAAGCCGCATCCGGTGCTTACGTCATCGGCAAAGACATCGACGCGGGCTACTATTTCCTTCAAGGCATGACCAGCCAGGAAGGCAACTTTTACGTCTTCACGCCCGAAGGCTCGGGCACCTATAGCCTGAAAGCTTCCATCGTCTACGTTGGCCACTACTTCTACAATTTAGAAGAAGGCCAGGTCATCGTCTTCATGCCGGCGGGCAACGATCTGCGAATGATTCCGTCCGACCAGGCCGACTTCAACCCAAGCGCACCCTATTCGAGCGGTCTGTATCGCGTCGGCGAGGACATTCCGGCCGGCACCTACACCGTCACCGTCAGCGACGACGCCCCACGCAGCACCACGCAGGAATACGCCACGTACGTCATGAAGGACCTGGAATTCTCCGACGACTCCATTCTTGATACGAAATACCTGCTCAAAGGCTCAAAGCAAACGGTGACGGTCGAAGAAGGCCAACTGCTCGAACTGTACGGCTGCACGGCAACGCCCGCCAACTAGCCCGCCAGGACCAAACCATGACCAACGTGAAGCTCCCTGAGAACCCAACGTTAGACCAGATAACAGACTACTTCGCCAACGACAAGTTCGCCACCGAGGTGGCCGGATGTACCATCATCGAAGGCTCGCGCGGTCATGCCGTCTGCGAAATGCCCATTCTACCGAAACATCGCAACGCCGCCGGCGGCGTCATGGGCGGCGCGATCTTCACGCTCGCCGATTTCTGCCTGGCCATCGCCTGCAACATCGACGAAGACCCCACCGTATCGGTCAGCAACACCATCGAATATATGTCAGGAGCGAAGGGCGAAAAGCTCATCGCGCGCTGCGAGGTGGACAAATCGGGTCGCAAGCTGGGCTTTTACACCGTTGACGTCACCGACGACACCGGCCGCAAAATCGCTCGCATGACCGCCACCTGCTACCGCTGAACGCCCCCCGAACATAATCCGGAAACAAAAACGGCCTGTCCAAGCAATCTCGCTTGGACAGGCCGTCGCCATAAGTAGCAAAACGCAGGCCGCGGCCTACTCGCTGAAGAATCGCTCCGCTATTCGCGCAGACTCCGCAGCGTCCTTCGCATAGTAATCTGCGTGGATCTGCTCGGCGTAATCCTGCGTCAGCACCGCGCCGCCGACCATCACCTTGCAACCGGGCAGCTGCTCATGCAGAAGTTCGATCGTCTGCTCCATGGAACGAACCGTGGTGGTCATCAGCGCAGACAAGCCAACCAGCATGATGCCTTGATCGCGGCAAACGCGCAGAATCTCCTCCGGGTCCACATCGCGCCCCAGGTCAACCACGCGATAGCCGTAATTCTCCAGCAGCATCTTCACGATGTTCTTGCCGATGTCGTGGATATCTCCCTTCACGGTGGCCACGGCAATCGCGCGATCGTTGGACACATCCTGGCCGGACGACCCAACCCGCGTACGCACCACATCGAAGCCCGCCTTCACCGCTTCGGCGGAAGCCATAAGCTGGGGCAGGAAGAACACGCCTTTGTCGAACTTGTCGCCAACCACGTCAAGCGCCGGAATGAACACCCCGTTCACCAGGTCAAGCGGGTCATGCGACTCAAGCAAAGCCTCGGTAGCCGCGCCCATCGGGCCGCGACGTCCCGTCATGATCAGGTGGACCATCCCTCGCACGTCATCAGCCACGTCGTCGAACTGCTCGGGGATCTCAATCGGACAGGCGGCGGCGCCATCTGAAGCAGCCGCGCTGCCAGCCGAGCCCGAAACCGCAGCTGCCGCACCATCGGCACCGCCCGCACCCAGTACCGAGCCTCCGGCAGGCGCCTCATAAGGATCGGTCGCTTCCGCATACGTCTCGATAAACCCGCGTGCACCCTCATCCTGGCAGTTCAGCACCCTGAACGTATTCACTGTATCGGTATAGCGCCGCGCCTTCGGATTCAAAATCGGCAGGTCAAGGCCGCATCCGAACGCCGCAGCCAAAAAAGTAGCATTCACCATGTTGCGCTGCGGAAGCCCGAAGCTGATATTCGACACGCCGAGCGCGGTTCGGCAGCCCAGACGTTCCTTGACCAGCGTGATCGCACGCAAGATCTCACGAGCCTCCGCCTGATTCGTGGCGCAGGCCATCGTCAAGCAATCGATGACCACATCGGTTCGCGGAATTCCATAGCCCTCGGCCGCGGCCACGATGCGCTCCGCAATGGCGAAACGGCCCTCGGCAGTCGGCGGGATGCCGCCCTCGTCCAGCGCCAACCCTATGACGGCGCAACCGTACTTCTTCACGATGGGCAGCACAGCATCCATGCTCTCTTGCTTGCCGTTCACACTGTTGATCAGGGGCTTTCCCGCATATCCGCGCACGGCGGCCTCCACAGCTGCCGCGTCCGACGAATCGATGACAAGAGGTAACGGCACCGTAGCGGAAAGCTTGTCGACAGCCGCGGTCAGCACTGCGGGCTCATCAAGCTCAGGCAACCCCACGTTCACATCAAGCACATCGGCGCCGTTTTCCTGCTGCATCACAGCTTCGCCAACGATGTAATCGATATCGCCCGCACGCAGGGCCGCCTTCAGCTTGGGCTTGCCGGTCGGGTTGATGCGCTCGCCGATAACCGCCACCTGGGGCTTGCCGAACGGCAAAACGACGGCGCGCTGAGCGCTCGCCAACACCGTCGCCGGCTCATACGGACGCGCAACGGGCGCGCCGCGCCCATCGGCAACGCAGCGCAGCAGACGCGTATACTCCGGAGACGTTCCGCAACAGCCGCCGACAACGCTCGCGCCCGCGTCCATCATCGTTTCCATGGCCTTTGCGAACTCCTGCGCGGAAACGTCAAAAACGGTCTGCCCGTCCTCCATGCGCGGAAGCCCCGCGTTCGGCTGCACCATAAGCGGGCAGCGCACGCGAGCCGCCATCGCACGGGCCGCGCCAAGCAGCTCACTGGGGCCAAGCGAGCAATTCAAACCGACGGCCTGCGCCCCCATGCTCGAAAGCACCTCGGCCGCCACCTCGGGCGGCGTGCCCAAAAACGTACGCCCATCCTCGCCGAAGGTCATGGTGACGAACACCGGCAAGCTGCAACGCTCGCGCGCAGCCAAAAGCGCCGCCTTCGCCTCGCGCAAATCGGCCATCGTCTCAATCAGAAGAATATCGCAACCAGCGGCAACGGCGGCATCAACCTGCTCGGCGAACAGGTCATACGCTTCATCAAAGGTCATCGTCCCCAACGGCTCAAGCAGCGCCCCGCTCGGCCCGATATCGCCGGCAACGTACGCGGCGCCCGCAGCGCGAGCGCACTGAGCAGCTGCAGCGAAAATCTCCGCCACGCCCGCAC
>CAVBPP010000049.1:0-9479 GCA_963597295.1 Paratractidigestivibacter sp.
GGCGAAACCGTGTCGCCGGCTTTCTGCGATAGCTTCAGCGCGACGAGCCTGTCGGATTCGGCCATCTCCTGCAGATCGGGAAGCTCGCGGAATGCTTGGATGACCGCGTAACTCGCCGCGCCGTCGAGTAGGCCAAGAAGCGCGACCGATACGCCGATGACCAGCAGCGATCCGCCTGCGAACATATAGACCATGATGACCGCGCCGTTCAGCACGACGAATGCGGCGGCGTGCAGCATGGGGCCGAGGCGCTTGTTCACCACGCCGAATAGCGGCCGCGAGAAGATGTCCACGACGTCCTGCATCGTTTTGACGAACGATAGCACCACGGCCGAATAACCCAGCGCCGCGATGTCGAGCGGCAGCTTGTACTGCACCAGCATGAAGGCGACCGACCCCATCATGGCGATGCATACCATGTACAGCAAAACGCCGGGATGCTTCGCCGCGACCGCGAAGCTCTTCAAGCTTTCGCCGATGCCGCCCTTGTTCGCGGCTGAGCCGCAGGCGGCGAAGCCTTCGCCCCTCAAACGCAACGCGTATATGGCGGTGAACAGGAACATTACGCCGACTACCACCTGCACGAAAGCATAGCTGACCACGACGCTCACGATGCCGCCTGCGATGGTGCCAACCACTTCGCCGACGGCCTTGCCGCTATCGAGCTCGATATAGCAGCGGTCCTTGCGGCCCTTGTCTTTGATGGTGGTGGTGTAGAAATCGCCGCACATGCGCGTGGTGGTGTGCGCGACGTTGTACACCAGCAGGCCCAGTATGAACACCACGATGTTGTTGGAGATTCCGCACACGACCGAGCCCGCAACGCCCAAGCCGCACACCGCCACGGCATACGATTTCACGCTGCCGCAGCGCTTCAAGATGGTCGACGATGCGAGCGACCCGAAGATGGTCGCCAGCAGCGTTGCGGTGAAGATGGTGCCGATGATGGCGCTTACGTTGTCGGTCCAGTTCATCATCACGACTTGGCGCAGGCGCAGCACGTTGATGATGCCGAAGCTCGACGTGGCCATGCCCACTAGCAGCGCGATGGTGCGGAATCGGCGGTCGTCGTCGGTGAGGCTTGCGGCGCCCGCGACCTTGGCCTGAAGCGCAGCTTTATCGCGTTTGCGCGCCTCGTTGACCAGGATGAACGCCAGGAGCATGAGCAGTGCAGCTTGGATGTAGAAGCCTATGCGTTCGTTCTTGATCCTGTTCTCATCCTGCGCGATTTGCAGGTCTTCGGATGCGATCAGGCGATTCTCCTGCGAGGTGCCGCCTAGGTGCGATTCGGGGCCGATGAAAGTTACGCCTTTCAGCGTTGTGCTGGTTTTGGCCAGGGAATTGCCTATCTCCTCGACGTTTTCCTTGGTTACCTGTTGGGCTATCGAGCTTTCGTTGCATATGTGCTCGAGGTCTTGCTGTATGGTGCTTTGCTCAGCGGAGACAATGGTGCTGAGTTGGTTCAATTCCGCTTGCATGGCCTCAAAGGCGAAGGCGCCAACCACCAGCAAAGTGATGACGATGGCGCACCCCGTGCGAAGCGATCTGCGGTTGCCCGCCAGCTTCTGGGCGGCAGCGGTAAGCGCGAGCGCGGCCAGCAGCGTCGCAAGCGCGACGGGCACGTAACCCATAATGGCATCGATGAACTGGTTGTATTCGGCCAGCGTGTTCACCTTCACCAGCAGCTTGTAGTGGTTGAAGTCGACGACCTTGCAGCTTTGCCCGTCGATGATGATCATCTTTTCGTTGACCTGGGCGTTTAGTTCGTTGCGCACCGCATCGCTTACGTCGGCGCTTGCAATCACCTGGTTGGTGCTTTTGTCCAGAATGAAAAACTGCCTTTGGAAGTAGGTGGCGGTATCGGCCTCAAGGTTGGCTGCGATCTGCTTGAGCTCGTCGGTGCGAGCGTCGCCGGCGTCGTCGTATCGGTCGTCGTATAGGCTGACGTAGCCCGACATCTCTATCGATGCCGCGGAAGTGACCTGGTCATTTGTTTTCGCCATTAGGTTTATGGCTGCGAGCAGGAATACGAATAGGGCAATCAGCGATATCGTCTTCGCCTGCTTCAGGAATTCCTTTTTGTCGAACATGGGCGCCGCTTTCGGTTGAGGGCTTGCGGCGCAGGTTGCCTTGGCGGTAGACCCCTGGCTGCAAGCTTCGTCGTTATGTAACGGATTCAATTATAGCCATAGGCTCATCGGCACTATAAAGGAGTTCCGCGCCGGGGCGAAACGCTTTCTCGTCGGCAAGCCTCTTTTGATCAGCTTGGTGAACGATTGATGACCTGCGGTTTCTTATTGCAGCAGCCAATCGATGGCATTGACGATGTGGATACCGGTTTGAGTTATGCCGCAATTTGCCCTATCGAGCGTTACGATCATTTTCGGCCATGAGTCGGCGATGGTTTCCAAAGGGGTTAATTCACGTTGGTATGTTTTTGGATCAACCATGCTTTCAGTTGCCTGTACGTATATGCGCTCCTGCGATTTTTCGGCCACGAAATCCACCTCGCCCGCACGAAGGGTTCCGATGGAGACGGCATAGCCTCGTCTCGCGAGTTCATTATGTATTAGATTTTCTAGCTGGTATCCTGTGTCGCCTGGCGCGAAATTCGTCATGAGGTTCCGCAGCCCGTTGTCGACGGGGTAGAACTTGCTCTGTGGTCTGAGGATTTCCTTCCCGGCAAGTCCTGCTTGTTCGCATCGAGATAGTATGAGCGCATCTACGAGCGCTTTCAGGTATCCATCGATAGTCTCCGGCTTAGTTTTCCTGCCGAAGCTGGTGAGGGTGTTTGCGATCTTGTTGGTAGAGAAGAGCGAGCCTGACGTTGCGAAAATGTATCGAACAAGCTTCGACAGCCGGTCGATGTCGGATACTCCGGTGCGCGCTGCCACGTCGTTGAGGATGATGGTTTCGTAAATCGTTTTCAGTAGCTGAGTGATTTCTAGTTGGTCGAAGCTGCGCAAGTGGAATATGGCCGGCATTCCGCCAAAACGTAGGTATGTGGCGAAGGCTTCGTCGTTGCTGTCGAAGCTGACTTCATAAGCCTCTGCGAAGCTTATGAATTCATTGAACGAAAGCGGAGCTACCTTGATTTCGATATAGCGGCCGCCTATGAGTGTGGCGAGGTCGCTTGACAGCACGTAGGCGTTCGACCCTGTGATATAGACGTCGGTGCTTTGCCTGGTATGCAACTGACGAACAACCTTTTCCCAGTTGGCAACGCATTGAATTTCATCTAGCAGCACATAGAACGGTTGGTTTTCGTCGATGCTTTCAAGTGCAATCGCAAGCTCGTTCGAAAGCCATTGGGCATCGGGGTTAAGCGGCATGCCGAACATGTCCATACGACGGTAAAAGATGTTTTCTTCTGCGATGCCGTCGGCGAGCAGGGAGTCGCGCAGCCATTGGAGCAATGTCGATTTCCCACATCGACGCACGCCTGTGAGCACCTTGATGTCTTCGGTATTGCGCAAACGCTTAAGTTGCTCTTCGTATAGGGGGCGACGTACGTAGGGCATAGACTCTCCTTAATTTCCTTACGAGAGGAAATTATAGTCTATTGAAGAGATTTTTTCCATTGAAGAGGAAATCTTATAGGCGAATGTGTCAAAGGAGCTATTTAGAGATGCGTGGCTGAAATGGTTATGTTGTTGCATCGCTCGGCTGGTGGGCTACTCAACGACCTTGGCGAACTTGACGTCGCTGCCTCTATTTTGCTTTAACCATAGTTCCTTATCGTTCTTGATGTAGAAGGTCCAGGTCTCCATTGTGTCGAGATGGATGTACTCGTGGTCAACGACGCTCCAGTTGCCGCTGTCAGAGTCTTTTCCGCCGCTATCGGCAGCAGCTTCAAATGTTCCGTCTTCCTTGAATCGGAATGTCCATGTGACCTTCCCCGTATCCCATGTCCATTTTCCGACAACGGCTTCTTTAATTGACTCGTCGGGATCGCTTTCCTTGGTAGAACACCCTGCGATCCCGGCAGGGGCAGCAATTGAGAGTGTCCCGCATCCGATGAGCTTGATGAATGTGCGTCGGTTCAGCATGGCCAGTATCTCCTTCGATTTCTTTCTGAAAGCATGACGTATTTTGTGATGCATATGGCTAGGGCAGTGCGCTGATGGCTCTTTGCGGCCCCTTCTAGGTGCTTCTTGACCTATTTGGTGTAGGGAGGAATGGCGTCGCGTCTTATACGCCACGGTGAGCCCGGTTTGTCCTGCTCGCAAGGTGCGGTTCCACTTTTTAATTTATTTTCCCGGCACCATCTAGTTACCAGTTCCTGCTTAACGCCCCAGAGCTCGCTTGCTTCTTTAGTTCCCATGAATTCGCTCGTAGCTGTCTCTTTCTATCGGGATGTTTTGCCGAGCTTTAAAATATCAAGGGGGGGGCGTGTCAATGCCCATCTGGATGCTTATAAATCTGATATTTGTACTTATATATCATGAAGTAGATGATAGGGTATTTGTCTAGATTGCTTGGCAGCATCTGCTGGTTCTCGCTTTGTTCTCGATGTTTTTCCGGGGCATGTGTTCCTAATTTGCGTTTTCATACACTTGTCTGAATATTGTCTATTCAATGTAGAACCTTACATGTGTATGTTTTTGACGAAAGTAGGAATCTGCAGGTATGGAAAGAGGTAAAGCGGCGTGCTTGAGACCCTGAAAGACGCTTTCGTCACCGCGTTCAAAAAACCCGTCACCTGGGTGGCGATCATTGGCATCCCGATCATCGTCGGTGTGTTCGCCCTGCTGTACGTGAACACGTTCATCGACCCCTTTGAGCGCATGAAGAGTGTGCCCATTGCGGTCATCAGCGAGGACGCGGGCGCTTACGTAGATGGCGAATACAAGAATTACGGCGATGAGCTGGTGGATTCCATCTGCGAAAACGACTCGGCGAAGTGGACTGTCGAGGACGCGTCGCTCATCGATGACGGCTTGGAGAACACCGACTACATGGTCGCCGTCATCATCCCGAGCGATTTCTCGCAGAAGGTGAGCGCGGGACAGACGAAGGAGCCCGAGCAGGCAAACATCACCTTTTACAAGAACATGCGCAAGAACTATATGTTCTCGACGCTGTCGAGCCGCATCGAGTCCAGCTTGAAGGAAACCATCAACAACAAGATCAGCCAGCAGTACATCAGCGCATATGTGGAAGGCCTGCTCACGGCCGGCGACGGCATGCAAACCGCATCCGACGGCGCGGGTGAGCTTGCGAGCGGCCTCGGCACCGCCAAGGACGGCACGAGCACGCTGTACGACGGCATGACGCAACTGGATAGCGGCGCGAGCAGTCTGAAGAGCGGCATGACGCAGCTGCAGACCGGTGCGTCGAGCCTGGAAAGCGGCATGTCGCAGTTGCAAAGCGGGGCGAGTAGCCTGATCGGCGGTATGTCCCAGCTGCAGAGCGGTTCGGGGACGCTGACTGATGGCATGTCCCAGCTGCAGAGTGGCTCCGGTTCGCTTACGAGCGGCATGACGCAGCTGCAAACCGGCGCGGGCTCGCTTACCGGGGGTATGGCGCAGCTGCAAACCGGTTCGTCGTCGCTGGTCAACGGCTTGAAGCAGCTGCAGACCGGCGCCGCGAGCTTGCGAGCGGGCGCCGAAAGCGCCGCGACGGGCGCGGCTTCGCTTGCGGAAGGCGCTTCGAAGCTTTCCGATGGGGCATCCCAGCTGGCATCTCAGGGAAACACGCTCAGCGAAGGCTCCACCAGCGCGAAAGAGGGCATTTCGACGCTTTCTTCTGGCATCGACACCTACGCAAGTACGCTTGCGGACAAGGCCAACGCGATTTCCTCGGTTTACGGCGGCGACCCGCAGACGGCGCTTTCCGCAGCTCAGGTGAAATATTCCGAGGCATTGCAGCAGTACACGGCAAATGTTGTCGCGGCGGTTCAGGGCGGCCAGGACCCTTCGCAGGTGGACACCAGCGCCGTGACCGCGGCCATGCAGAGCATTGCGCAGATTTCCTCGCATGCCGGGGCTTACCAGGCGCTCACGCAGGCGAGCGAGGGCAGCGCGAGCATCCAGCAGGGCGCGTCGAAGCTCAACGAAAGCTATGTGACGCTCGACTCGGGCATTCAGGATTACGTTTCCGCGGCGAACACGCTCAGCAGCGGGGCGGTCAGCGTGAGCTCGGGCGCACAGTCCCTTGCAAGCGGCACCGGCCAGATTCAAAGCGGTGTAGCCTCGCTCGGCAGCGGAATCGACTCAGCGGCGTCGGGCGCCAGCACGCTTGGCAGCGGTATCGACTCGGCGGCGTCCGGCGCCAGCGCGCTTTCCAGCGGCATCGATTCGGCTGCTTCCGGCGCAACTTCGCTTTCCAATGGTATTGATTCCGCGGCGTCCGGCGCCAGCGCGCTCGGAAGCGGTATTGACTCCGCGGCTTCGGGTTCCGGCACGCTTGCCAGCGGCATCGACTCGGCTGCTTCCGGCGCAACTTCGCTCGGCGGCGGCATTAACTCCGCGGCTTCGGGCACTACGTCGCTTGCCAGCGGCATTACCAGCGCGAAGGACGGTGCGGCCACGCTTTCCGACGGCATCGCCAGCGCGAAGAACGGCGCTTCGACGCTGCAAAGCTCGCTGGCCGAAGGCTCGCAGACCATTGACGATTCCGTGACGGCGTCTTCCGACGCGATCGGCGAATACGCCGCGAGCCCCGTGGATACTGAAAGCGACACCTTCGGCGATCCGGGTCGATTCGGCTTCGGCTTTGTCCCGCTGTTCTGCGCCTTGGCGTTGTGGATCGGCACGCTTGCGGCGTTCTTCGTGTTCGACCCGTTCCCGTCAAGCGCGCGCTTGCGCCGCAACCGCTTCGCCGCTGTATTCGCCCGTTGGCCGCTTTACCTGGTGATCGTCGTGCTGAACGCGGCTGTGGTCGCCATCGGCACGCTCGTCAGCGGCGTGCCGTGCGCCGATGCGGTTGCCTACGCGGTGATGTTTGCGGCCATCGCCCTAAGCTTCATGTGCATCATGCAGCTGTTGAACCTGTTCGACGTTGCGGGCAAGGCGCTGTCCGTGTTGCTCACGGTGCTTCAGATCGTGTTCTGCTCGGGCACGTTCCCCGCGATTCTGGGCAGCGACGCCGCTATGGCAGCGGGGCCGTGCTTGCCGTTCTACTACGCCATCGACGGCTTGCGCGAGGCCATAAGCGGCACGAATATGCAGGTGGCCTATTGCGATGCCGGCATGCTGCTGCTGTTTGCGGCGGGCGCTACGGCGCTGAGCCTGATAACTTACCCCGCTGCGCTGAAGATGAAGAAAAAGACGGAAAGCTATTCCGCAGCAGCATTGGCCGCCGCCGCGGAATAGCGTGGGTGGCGAAAGGATTACCGGTAGCCCCGTCTCTAGGACAGGCGGGGCTTTGCCTGTGGAACGCGGATTTGGGGGAACGCCCTTGCGGCCGCCTTTGACCCTTAGGTGCGCCAGAAGACCGTGAGCGTTTCCATGTGGAATAGGGAGGACCATCGTCGTTTGACGGTGGCCCTCCTGTTTTGGGGCGCGGCCGGTGCGCCGGCGTTGGCTGCGAGGAGGTCTGCTAGCGCATGTCCTCCAGGCGGCCGTGGCGTTCGTAGCGGGTTTGGCGCGTGGGGCGGTTGTCGTCGTCGACGAACACGACGCGAGGAGGGTTGGCGTCGGCTTCCTCGGGGGTCATCTGCGCGTAGCACATGATGATCACCTTGTCGCCGGTTGCCACGCAGCGGGCGGCCGCTCCGTTCAGGCAGATCATGCCGCTTGCGCGCTCACCTGCGATAACGTAGGTTTCGAAGCGCTGGCCGTTGTTCACGTCGACAATCTGGACTTGCTCGTATTCGCGGATGTTCGCCGCGTCCATCAGGTCTTCGTCTACGGTGATGCTGCCCACGTAGTCGAGCTCGGCCTGCTTGACGGTGGCGCGGTGGATTTTGCCTTTCAGCATGGTTAATTGCATGGTGGGCCTTTCTGGGCTGAATGTGCTTGCGGTGGGGTGAGTTGGCGATGCGTTGGTTGGGCGGGCTGGCGATCGGATAGCCGCGTTGGCTGGCGCGCGACCGTATGTCGGGCTTGGTGGCTCGCCGGCTGCTGGGCGCCTGGGCCTATTCCCCGAAGATGAAGTTGTCGATCAGGCGGGTTTTGCCGATGTAGACGGCCATGGCCACAAGGACGGGGCCGTCGGCCTGCTGAACAGGCTGAATGCCGTCCCAGGAAACCATCTCCACGTAGTCGATGCGTGCCGCCGGCTCGGCTTCGATAAGCTCTTTCATGGCGCCGACGACAGCCGCAGCCGAACGTTCGCCTTCCTGCATCAGGCGCTGCCCCTCTGCCACGGCGCGAGACAGCACCAGCGCGGCTTGGCGTTCATCGGCGGAAAGGTAGGCGTTGCGCGAGCTTTTCGCCAGCCCGTCGGCCTCGCGCACGATGGGGCAGCCCACCACCTGCACGTTCATGTTCAGGTCGCGAACCATGCGGCGCACGACGGCCAGCTGCTGGGCATCTTTCTGGCCGAAGTAGGCGCGGTCGGCCTGGCTGATGTTCATGAGCTTGCTGACCACGGTGCACACGCCGCGGAAGTGCGTCGGGCGCGTCTTGCCGCACAGTTGCCCCGTGATGCCCTCGACGTTGATGTACGTGCAGGCGTCGGGCGCGTACAGGGCTTCGGGCTCGGGGTGGAACACGAGTGCGCCGCCCGCGGCCTCTATCAGGCGTTTGTCGGCCTCGAAATCGCGCGGGTAGGTTTCCAAATCTTCGCCGGGGGCGAACTGGATGGGGTTGACGAATACGCTCACTATTACGCGGTCGTTTTCGGCCACGGCGCGCTCGATCAGGCTGCGATGGCCCTCGTGCAGGTATCCCATCGTGGGAACCAGGCCGATGGCCAGGCCTTCCGCCTTCCAGGCGCTGATGGTTCGTTTGGCTTCTTCAACGGTGGTTGCGACTTGCAACATGGGGTTTCCTTTCAGGTTCGGGGCCGGCGTGGCGCAGGTTGAGCGGTGCCGGCGGGCGGGTTTTCGGATAGTTTGAGACGTTCGGCGTTGGGTGCGCCGGCATGCGGCGCCTACGTGGGCGCGAGAGCGCATCGGGTCGGCCCCGCCGGCCCACGCTGCGTTTCGCCACTCGACCGGCGCCAGCTAGTACAGCTTCTCCAGCACTTCGTCGTCTATTTTGAAGGTGTGCTCTTGGGCGGGGAAGGTGCCGGCGCGCACTTCGCTTATGTAGCCGGCGAAGCCCTCGCGCATGGCGTCGCCCACGTTGGCGAAGCGCTTGACGAACTTCGGCGTGAAGTCGCTGAACAGGCCCAACATGTCCTGATACACCAGAATTTGCCCGTCGCAGCCCGCACCCGCGCCGATGCCGATGGTCGGCACGGAAACGGCGTCGGTCACCAGCTGCGCAAGCTTGGCGGGCACGCATTCCAGCACGATGGAGAAGGCGCCGGCGGCCTCGAGCGCGCGGGCGTCGTCGATGAGTTTGCGGGCTGCGGCCTCGGTTTTCCCC
>CAVBPP010000050.1:0-4320 GCA_963597295.1 Paratractidigestivibacter sp.
TTTCTACTTTGTCCGCCGAAACGTTCTTGCCTGTTTCAAGTGCGGATACGGTGACCGTCGAAAAGCCAAGTTTTTTCGCCATCTGCGCCTGCGTGATGCCGCGCCCTCGACGTGCCTTGCGCAGGAATTCGCCGACATCCTCGCGGGAAAATGCATTGGTCCACATGGGGTTTCGCTTTCTGGTTGGTGTCGGACGCGTTAGCCGGGGGGTCCGAACTGCTGGCTTCTCTGACATTTGTTTATTCAAAATACTTTACAAAATTGTTGTTTGGGCAAGTATACAAAATATTTAATAATGGCTCAATCTGCTGAATGTTAAGTATTTTGAATATTTAGCTTATGACGGTGGTGTTCGGGGATGAGCGGCGTCGGCGTCATTCTTCGAATGTGAGCTATCGCGAATCTGATCATCAACTGCAAGTGAACTGTATCAAGGCATAAACTAAGCCGGGTCGCATTGGAAGGAAACCCGGCTTAAAAATGACCACGATGCTGCCCGGCATGTCGGGGCACCGCTTCTTCATGATAGCACGCCTGCGTACGGTTCGCCAGCACCGTTGGTGGGCGTTTGTCGCGACTGCTCTTGGCGTCCGTATTTCGTTAGCTTTCGGTCAAGCTTTGTCAGCGGTCGGTAATGGTTTGGGCTTGGGCCGTTTCCTCGCCTTCCTCATTTTCTACAATGATGCCGTTGTGAAAGGTTTTAAGAATACGAGCCTGCGCATTTTGCTGTTGAACTGCCGTTTTGAGGCGGCATGCGCGGGTTGCCGGGTGCAGAGGGTGCCTGGCAGGAAGGGAAACTATGATAGACATCGTTGCCAGCGACATGGACGGAACGCTGCTTGACGAAAACTCGAATGTGCCGCCGGAGACGTTCGACCTGGTGAAGCGCTTGGATAAGGCCGGCATCCGCTTCGTCGTGTCGTCGGGGCGCCGTTATGACACGCTGCAGGAAATGTTCGAACCCGTGGTGGGCTACATGGATTTCGTCGCGTCGAACGGGGCGCAGGTGTACGTGCGCGGAAAGCTTGTTGACCTGGAGATTTTCAGCCATGCTTCGGTGCGCCGCCTGTACGACGTCGTGCGCATGTTCGACGGCCTGCACCTGGCGCTGTTCGACCGCTACATTACCTACCTGATGGACGACGAGGCCTGCTTCGAGCGCGAGCTTGACAAGAACCTGCCGCACCCGGTGCGTTCCATCGACATCCCCTCGGCGGGCACCACCATCGTGAAGGCCTCCATCTACTGCGACGACGCGCTGATGGACATGGCCTACGTGCTCGAGCGCGAGTTGGGCGACGAGTTTACGTTCGCGCCGAGCGGCCAGAAGTGGATCGACGTCATGCGCCGCGGCGTCAATAAAGCCACGGGCGTGAATCAGGTGATGCGCGCCTACGGGCTTTCGGCCGAGAACCTGATGGCGTTCGGCGATTCCATGAACGACTACGAGATTCTGCGCATGGCCGGCACCAGCGTGGCCATGGGCAACGCCCGCGAGGCCATCAAGGAAATCGCCACGAAGGTGATAGGAACCAACGCCGAGCAAAGCGTGCAAGCCGAACTGAAAGCCCTGCTGGCAGCGCAAACCGGGCTGCAACAGGTGCGCTGCGCATAAAGCGCACGTGGGATTCGGCAGAGACAAAGGGACACTCCTAATGTCTTGTCGCCGCTTACAAATTCCCCACAGCTGAGTATCACGAATAAAGATCGGAAATCATCGCCCGCAATCGAGGGAGGGGGACACTCCTGAAGAAGACATTAGGAGTGTCCCTTTGTCTGGTTAAGCGTGCATGGCGGCGGCTATGGCGTTGGCCGTTTGCTGCTGCTGGTCGTCGGCTGAAATGGTGGCTTCGCCGTCTTTCTGCTGGGGGCCGTAGTCGCCGTAGCCGGCGTGGTTGCCGCCTTCTATCACCAAGGTTTGCGTGTCTGCGGGAAGCTTGTCGGCGTTGTCGGTCAGCTTCGATTTGTTCAGCACGCCGTCTTCCGTCCCGTAGATGACCAGGGTTTTCAGACCGCTGTCGGTAAGGTTAGCCGTGGAATACGCCGCAAGCAGCGCGATTCCCTCGAACTTGTCGGCGTTGCTGCACGCGTAGTAGGCGGCCATGACGCCGCCGAGCGAATGGCCGGAAATCCACCAGTGCTTGACGTAGGATGCCGCGGACATCAAATCGCCCGCCGCGTCCATGTCGAAGAAGGCGAAGTTGAAGGGCATCTTGGCGATGATGCAGTAGACGCCTTGGCTTGCCAGCTTGCAGGCAAGCGGCACGTAGGCTGCGGGGTCCACCTTCGCGCCAGGGTAGATGACCAGGCCGTATTCCGATTGCGCGCTGCCAACGGTTATGGCGGAGGAGGTTTCGGCCGCTGTGACGTATTGGGAAGCGGTAGCGGCGGGGGAGCTGCTTGCGGCTGCGGCGGATGTGGCAGCGTTGGCGTTTGCCGTTGCGCCCGAGTTTCCCGCCGCGCCAGCGTCGCTTGCCAGGGCTGCGGCCACTTCAACGTCGCCGGCTTCCCAGGCGGCAAGCTCGGCTTCCGCCTCGTCGCCCGCGTGGTAGTAGTTTCCCGTGTACGCACCGAAACCCATTGCTCCCAGGAAAACAACGATGACCAGCACCAATGCAACGCGCTTGGGCCAGCGGCGTTTCTTGCGCGCCGGGTCGCCGCCGGCGGGGGCGGGGTCGCTGACAGCCTTGCCAGAATCGCCTTCGTCAGTTGTGCCCCCATTGCTTGCGGGTGCGGAAACGGCTATGGCGTCAGCGCTCGCGGGTGCGTCCTCGTCAGCTGCCTTCTCGGCGGATGCCGTCTTTCCCCTTGCTGCTGCCGGTGCGGCCTCGCCGGCCGCGGGCGCGCTCGGCCCCTCGACCTCGACCTTCGCCGCATCGGCGCTTTCGTTCTGCAACTTTTCCAGTTCACTCACGGCTGTTTCCTTTGTGCTGTGTGGGCGGCTTATGCTTCGCTTTGCCTTCATCGTAGCTGATTTGCGTTACTATAAACCCGTTTCGAATTAGCCGTATGAAAGAGGCATTCACTATGACCAAGCAATACACCATCTGCACGCTGCCCGGCGACGGCATCGGCCCGGAGATTATCGCCGAGGGCGTCAAGGTGCTGAACGCCGTGGGCGAGAAGTACGACGTGCAGTTCAACTGCGAGGAAGCGCTCATCGGCGGCGCCGCCATCGACGCGACGGGCGATCCGCTGCCCGAGGCGACTCTCGAGGCCGCGAAGGCCGCGGACGCCGTGCTGCTGGCTGCCGTCGGCGGCCCGAAGTGGGACACCACCGATCCTTCCGCGCCGCGCCCCGAACAGGGCCTGCTCGGCATCCGCAAGGGCCTGGGCCTGTACACCAACCTGCGTCCCGTGCAGATTTTCCCCGCGCTGGCCGGCGCTTCCACGCTGAAGCCCGAGGTCATCGACGGCGTTGACCTGATGATCGTGCGCGAACTGACGGGCGGCCTGTATTTCGGCCGCCGCGAGCGCTTCTACGATGAAGAAGGTGCCGGCACCAACGGCGCCAAGGGCCAGCGCGCCTACGACACGCTGGAGTACCGCGAGTACGAGGTCGAGCGCATCGCTCGCCAGGCATTCGAGGCTGCTCGCAAGCGCCGCGGCAAGGTGACCAGCGTCGACAAGGCCAACGTGCTTGAGACCAGCCGCATGTGGCGCGAGGTCGTGCATCGCATCGGCGAGGCCGAGTACCCCGAGGTTGAGATTGAGGACCTGCTGGTGGACAACACGGCCATGCAGCTGATTAACCGCCCGGCCGACTTCGACGTCGTGGTGACCGAGAACATGTTCGGCGACATCCTGTCCGACGAGGCCGCGCAGATCACGGGTTCGCTCGGGATGCTGGCGTCCGCAAGCCTGGGCGACTCCACCGCGCTGTACGAGCCCAGCCACGGTTCTGCCCCTGACATCGCAGGTCAGGGCATCGCGAACCCGCTCGCGCAGATTCTGTCCGTGGAAATGATGCTGCGCTACAGCTTCGACATGAACGAGGCCGCCGACGACATCCGCCGCGCCGTGACCGACCTGCTGAACGACGGTTGGCGCACGGGCGACCTGAAGGACGCCTCCACCCCCGCCGACAAGGTTGTGAACTGCGCCGGCATGGGCGACCTGGTGGTGAAGTACCTGTAACGTTCGGCGTTGCGCTGGGCTGGCTGGCGGGTTGCCGCTAGGTGGCCCGGTGCGTGGCGAACGTTTTCGCCGGCTGTTCGCGCCTTGCGTGCGGCGGCCGGCGTTTCCGTATCTGCAATGTCGGGGCGTCTGGTCGGGTCGGGTTTGTCCGATCGGCGGCGCGTCGACGTAATGAAAGGAGCC
>CAVBPP010000051.1:0-16880 GCA_963597295.1 Paratractidigestivibacter sp.
CGCCCACGGCTCGATGCTGTGGCCGCCTGTGGCACGCCGCCTTCGCGCGAACCCGAGGACTTGCGTACGAAGTACGCGGCGCCCTCGCGTTCCCGCGAATTCGGCGCACCACAGGCGCCCTCGCTGACTTTAATTGGACCTGTGAGGCTAGTTATCGGGCTGGCGCCCGATGCGGGTGCGCCCGCAAGCGATGTTATTGGAGAGGAGGCCTATGTTTGAGAAGCTGAAAAGCCTGTTCGGGGGCTCGGCTGGGGCGGCTGGCGGCAACGGCGCCGCAGCGCCCGCCGACGACGAGCCGCGCATGCAGTTCGCCGCCATCGCGGCCAAGATAGGCATGCCCGAGGAAAAGGTGGCCATGATGGCGAACATGGTCCGCCAAAACGGCATGGCCGATTCCCAGATGGGCTTCATGATGCAGACGGCCACCGCCAAGGGCGTCACCTGCGACGAGATCATGGGCATGCTCACCAGCATGGGCGTGCAGAAAAGCCAGATCGTGCGCGTGATGCAGTCGCAGGGCCTGATGGAGGAAGACGAGGCGCTGCGCATCCTTGAGGCCGAGCGCGCCGCCGCCGAGGCTCGCGCCGCCGCCGATAAGACGGCCGCGCGCAAGGCGTTCGTCCGCAAGGCGCTCATCATTGTGTTTTGGCTGGTCGTTTGGGAAGTTCTCGACCGTGTGGTCGACAACCGCCTGGTGCTTGCCGGCCCCATACGCACGCTGCAGGCGCTTGGCGACTTGGTGGTGCTGCAGAACTTCTGGGCCATCGTGGGCGCGTCGTTCGGGCGCATCGCGCTCGGGTTTTTGCTGTCGTTCGTCGTGGGCTTCCTGCTCGCGCTCATCGCGTGCCGCGTGAAGCTGTTCCGCGAGTTCATCGACCCCATCATCAGCCTGCTGCGCACCATCCCCGTGGCGTCGTTCATCATCTTGCTGCTTATTTGGGTGGGTAACCAGGCGCTCACGGTGTTTCTGGCGTTCTTCATCGTGCTGCCGCTTATCTACACGAACATGGTCTCGGGCTTCGAGAGCGTCGACAAGCAGATGCTCGAGATGGCGCGCGTGTACGGGCTTTCGAAATGGCGTACTTTTCTGTACGTATACCGCCCGGCGTTCATGCCGTTTCTGCTGTCCAGCACCAAAATTTCGCTGGGCATGACGTGGAAGAGCGGCATCATGGCCGAGGTTCTGGCCACGCCGAAGCCCTCCATCGGTAAGGAAATGGCCACGGCGCGCACCTTCCTTGACACGCCCGACCTGCTTGCGTGGACGGTTGTGGTCATGGTTGCATCCGTGCTGTTCGAGAAGGCCTTCATGGCGCTGCTGAAGCGTGCGAATCGCCCGCTCGGCGGCTTCATAGGCAAGAAAGGCGGCGACGATGAGTAACGCGTCTGCGGTGAAGACGCCGTCGCGCTTCGCGCTCCCTAATAATGGACCGAGCTTTCGCTCGGCCCTACGAAATTGGTTTGCAGCAGCGGCCGCGTCGGCCGAAACGGAATCTGTCTGTGGGCGCGAACGAGAGCTCGCGCAGGAACGGCCCGAGGGCACTGGCGCGCAAGCTGCTAGTTCGGCGCTGCCCGATGTGGAATTCGATCATGTTTGCCGCACGTATGGCGCCAACGAGGTGCTGCGGCGCGTGACGTTCACTCTGCCCGGTGGGGAAGTGCGCTGTCTGATGGCGCCTTCCGGCTCGGGTAAGACGACGCTCTTCCGCGTGCTGTTGGGGCTCGAATCGGCCGATTCCGGTGAAATTCGCGGCATCAAGCCTGGTCAGATAAGCATGATGTTCCAGGAAGACAGGCTATGCGAAACGCTGACGCCGGTGGAGAACGTGGCGCTGGTGCTGCCGCCTTCCGCCCGCCGCGCCGACGTGCGCAAGCTGCTGGCGGAGATTCTGCCGGCGGATTGCCTGAACCAGCCGGCGATGGAGCTTTCCGGCGGCATGCGCCGTCGCGTGTCGCTCGTGCGCGCTGTGGCCTTCCCCAGCAAGATGATCGTGCTCGACGAGCCGTTCACCGGCCTTGACCAGGCGACGAAGGAGAAAGTCATCGCGTTTTTGCTGAAGCATCGCGAGGGGCGCACGTTGCTGGTCGCTACGCATGGCGAGGACGATGCGGCCCTGCTGGGCGCCGAGCGAATCAACCTTGCCGACGTGCAGGATGGTGGCGCGGCCGGGGCCGACGCGGGCGCTCAGTGGCTTGAAGGCCTGGCGAGCGAATAGCGGCTGTGCGGCGGGATGCCTGCTTCGGCGTGGCCCGCTGGTTTGAGTTGGTTGCGCTCCTTGCGCGGCGAGGTCGTTGCGGCAGGTGAGCGTTTGGGCAGGGGCAGTTCCCTGTCCCATTTGGATGCAATAAGCCCGAAAGGGAAAGGAAAGATATGGACACGACGAAGACGATGCGCCAGCTGTGCGAGGAGCAGCCCGCGCTGGAGCCGTTTCTGCAGTCGAAGGGGTTCCCGTTCTCGCTGGAAAACCCCATCGTCGACCTGGTGACGTTCGACGACGTCTGCCAAGTGCGCGGCCTCGATCGCGAAGAGTTCCTCGCAGAATTCGAAGCCTTCAAGGCGCAGCAGTAAAAGTGCGGCGCCGCTTCGCGGCTTTCGATGCAGGGGCCGAGCTTTCGCTCGACCCCACGAAAAAGTTGCGTGCGAATGGCATCTTGTTCGGAGTTTGAGGACCGGGTTGGCCAATCCGGAATCTGTCTGTAGGTGCGAGCGAAAGCTCGCACGGAAACGGCCCCCGGGCACGTGCGTGCGGTTAACGAAAAAGTTGTTGAACTTACGGTGTGTTAAGGCATCATCGCAGTTGAAGAAGGGGAAAACGTTGTTCTACCTTGGTATTGATATCGGTGCTTCTTCGGTGAAGGTCGCGGCTGTTGACGCTGCCGGGCAGCTGCCTTGCGTGCGTCGTCGGGCGCATCAGGGCTCGCCCATCCCGTGCTTGCGCGGGATGTTGGATGATTTGGCTGCCGGGACGGGCGCCGGGGCTGGCGCTGTTACCTTGGGTGCGCCCGAAGGTGCGGGTGTGAATGCGGGCGACGGCGAAGCTTCGGCGACGACCTTGGCCGGCGGTTCCGTTTCCGCATCTTCCATGTCGTTTGACCTGGCCGAATGCGGCGGCTTCGTCGCTACCGGTAGCGGTGCCGATATGCTGCGCGCGCTGCTTCCCGGCGTGCGCGTGCTGGAGGATATCCCCGCGACGGTGCGCGGCGTGCAGGCGCTGGCCCCGCAGGCCGCTTGCGCTATTCAGATGGGGGCGCAATCGGGCGTGTTCGTTACCGGGTTCGCAGGCGGCGGCGCGCCGGAATTTTCGATGAACGAAAGCTGCGCAGCGGGCACCGGCAGCTTTTTCGAGGATCAGATGGAACGCCTTGGGCTTCCCTTGGAAAGCTATTCTGAGCTGGTCGGACGTGCGCAAACGGTGCCGCGCCTTTCCGGCCGATGCTCGGTATTCGCCAAAACCGACATCATCCACCGCCAGCAAGAGGGCGTGCCCGTCGAAGACATCCTGCAGGGCCTGTGCCACGCGACGGTGAAGGCGTTCAAGGCCACGATCGTGCGCAACCTGCCGGTGGAAAAGCCGCTCGCGCTGGTCGGCGGTACGTTGCTGAACGCCGGCGTGGTGCGTGCTGTCCGCGAGGTGTTCAAGCTGGAAGATGGGGAACTGATTGCCGACGAGCAGCTGGTGGCCGCGCAGGCCGTGGGCGCCGCGTTGGTTGCGGCCGATGGCGCTGCGGTTGCTGGCGCGGGCGCGGGCGCTGTTGCGGGTGTCCCTGTTTCCGCAGGTGACGTCACGGCTGCGGCCGGCGACGCTTCCGTTGCGCCTGAGACCCCTACCGCCGCCGCCGCTGTTACTCCCGCCGCTGCCGGCGCGGTGGCTGCCTTCCCGGCCGCTTCCACCCCTGCAACCCTCACCGACCTACGTGCCGCGCTCGGCAGCGCATCCGGCGCTGCCGCCGATGATCTGCTGCGCCTGCCGCAACTTCCCGCCACGGATTGCACACCCAACCGCGGCTTTGCCCTGGCGCCTACCCCGTGGAACCCGCAGGGCTCCCCAGCTCGCGAGGGCGATGCGGTGCCGCATTCCGCCGCTGTCGAAGCGCTTCCGCAAGATGCGCCCGTGTCGGTGGCCCTCGGCATCGATGTGGGTTCCACCAGCACGAACTTGGTGCTCATGAGCACCGACGGCGTGCTTTTGGACGCGCAGTACCTGCGCACGCGCGGTAACCCGAAACAGGCCGTTCGCGATGGCCTGGCCTCGCTCGCCGAGCGCGTGGGAAGCCGCGCCAAGGTTGTCGCCGCAGGTTGCACAGGCAGCGGTCGCAAGATGATCGGCGAGTTCATCGGCGCCGACGCCGTGCGCGACGAGATTACCTGCCAGGCCCGCGGCGCGGCCCAGGCCGACCCGCAGGTGGACACCGTCTTCGAAATCGGCGGGCAAGATTCCAAGTACATCAGCCTGGCCAACGCGCAGGTGTCCGACTTCCAGATGAACAAGGTTTGCGCGGCCGGCACCGGTAGCTTCGTCGAGGAGCAGGCTGGGCGCCTAGGCATCGCGCTGCCCGACTACGGCGAACTGGCGCTTTCTGCAGAACACCCGGTTGACCTGGGCGAACGTTGCACCGTTTTCGTTGAGACCGCCATCAACGCGGCGTTGGCGAAGGGCGCGACCAAGGCCGAGGTGGCCGCGGGCCTGTGCCTGTCGGTCGTGCGCAACTACCTGCATAAGGTCGTGGGCACCAAGCCCGTCGGCAAGCGCATCGTGCTGCAGGGCGGCGTGGCTTACAACCCGGCCATCGTGGCTGCCTTCCGCGCCTACGCGGGCGACAACCTGACGGTGAGCCCTTGGTTCGCCGTGTCGGGTGCCGTCGGGGCCGCGCTGCTGGCCGCCGAGGCGCAGGGGGTTTTGGGCGAAACCACAGGGCATGGAATAGAAGTCAGCGAGGGCGCGTCCGACGCCTCGAATTCGCCCGAATCAAGCGGGGCCGCCGGCGTCGCGGCCGCTCATCTTCCCGCCTCCAATTTCAAAGGTTGGGACCTTAGCGGTCAATCGCACCAGGTCAAGCGTGTCGATCCGGAGGAGATCGCCGCCAACCGCGCGTTCTTCCGCAAAGTGGACGAGATGTGCCTGGAAGGCTACGACCCTACGCGCGACCCCAACAAGAAAACCGTCGGCATCCCGCGCGCGCTCATGCTGCACAAGCTGTTCCCCATGGCCAACGCGTTCTTCACGCAGCTTGGCTTCAACGTGGTGCTGACCGACGCCTCCGACGAGGAAACGGTGCGATTGGCCCAGGCCAGCGCCCAGGGCGAGACCTGCTACCCCGTCAAGCTGGTGCATGGCCATATGGCGCAGCTGCTCGACGCCGGCGTCGATTACGTGTTCATGCCGCACGTGCATACCATTCGCCACCTGAAATCGACGGTGCCGCACAACTACGCGTGCCCGTACATGCAGTCCATCCCCGACATCGTGGCGAAGGAACTCGACTACGAGGGCCACGGCATCACGCTGCTAAGCCCCGAGATGAACCTCGACTTCGGGCAGGGCGCGATGGCCGAGGTCATGCTGGAGGTCGGCGCGCAGCTTGGCCGCACGCCGCAGGAGACGGCGAAGGCGATGCTCGCGGGCGGTTTCGCCGTCACGGAGTTCACGCGCAAGACCGAGGACCTGGGCGACCAGCTGCTTTCCAGCCTGAAGCCCGGCGAGCGCGTCATCGTTATCGTCACGCGCAACTACGGCATCGTGGACCCGGCGCTGAATATGGGCATCCCCGATTTGCTGCTCGACCGCGGGCAGAAGGTCATCACCGTGAGCCACCTGCATGCGCATGACCTGGGAATTTCCGCCGACTATCCCGGCGTGGTGTGGCCGTTCGGCCAGCACATCCTATCCGGCGCGAAGCTGGTGCGCCGCGACCCGCGCCTGTTCGCCGTGTATTTGACGAACCACGGCTGCGGCCCGGACACCATGATCAGCCACCTGTTCGCCGAGGAAATGGGCAGCAAGCCTTACCTGGCCATTGAAATGGACGAACACTATTCAAAGGTGGGCGTGGAAACGCGCGTCGAGGCCTTCTTGAACGCCATCGAGCAGTACGAGGCGTCCGACCTGCGCGGCACGCCGACGTCCACGCGCGTGGTGAACACGGCTTGCGAGCCTCTGCGAACCGACGAGCTTGCGGGCCTGCCGTCGTTCGGCCCGTACGGTCCGCTTGCGGCGCAATGGCTGCGCGATCAGGGCGTTCCGGTGCGAGAGCTGCACCCGAGCGCCGTGTCGCTGGAGCTGGGCCGCAAGGAGACCACCAGCAAGGAATACTACTCGTTCGCAAGCATGCTGGGCCTGGCGCTAGAGGCTGCGGGCGCTGGCGCTGGGGCAGATGGCGATGCCGCGGCTGGCCGGACCGAACGCGCTGGGACTGACGTAGCTGCGGAAGGTGGTGTTGCTGGTGAGGCTGCTCGAGCCGATGCCGGCGCCGCTGCAGAAGTTGGCGTTGCTGGCGAAGCAGGGGAAGCTGTCGGGGCCGCCGAATCCGCTGCCGGAGCAGGGGAGGCTGCGGGCGCTGGCGAGCCCGTTCGCCAGCTGCTGATTCCCTCCTCGCAGGGTGGCGAGGCCGATGGTCAGTACGACCGCGTCATTCGCAGCGTGCTGGATGCGAAAGGCCACTCCGACGTGCGCGTGATCGCGCCCGACGTGGAGCTGCTGCCTTGCAATTTGAAAGACCCCGATGGCCTGTTCCTGCACATGCTGGCCGGCGACGTGGTGAACGCCGCCGCGCCTGCCGCCCGCCCCGCCGTGGCAAAGCGCCTGGCGAAGGCGAACCTGACGCTCGACGACGTGCTGGCCGCAGCGAGCGAGGTGGGGAAGGCGCCCGCGCCCGCCGCTTCCGCAAAAGCCCTCGCGGTCGTGGGCGAGTGGCCGCTGGTCATCGGCGACGAGCTGGTGGGTGGCATGTGGTCGACGCTCGAGGGCGAAGGCTACCAGGTTCGCCGAGCGCCTTTTGCCGAATACCTATGGTTCATCTGGGAAGATGGCTGTGCCGAGGCAAAGCACCAGAAGGTGACCGGCGGGCTGATGCCCATGCTGGGCGAAACCGGCACGCAAGTGGCGCCTGGCTTGCCCGACGCCGCGTTGGCGCAGCAGCCGGCAAGCGACCCCGACCAGGAGCTGACCATCGAAGATGTGCAGGCTCTCGCCTCCGGTTGCGCAGCATGCGCGTCCGCAGACGGTTGCGGCAACGCGCAGGGCCACGGTGGCGATGCCTGCGACGGCTCGCATAACCATGCCGCGCTGGACGCGGCGGGCGGTTGCGACGGCTCGCACAACCATGGCGCACATGTGTCGCTGGCAACCGGGCCTTTGGAGGTAAGCCAAGCGGTTAAGGAAAACCCGCTGTTCGGGGCCGAGCAGAAGGTTCTGCCGCAGGAGGAATGGCATGCGCAGCTCGATCGCTACGCAAGCTGGATGCAGCAGGTTTCCGACGCGCTGGGCGCCGCTTCAGCTTATTCGCCCGACCGTGACGAACTGCGCAGCCTGGCAACGGAAGCCATGGGTACCTATGCCGCAGCCAACGGCCGCTACCGCTACGCGAAGGCCGTGCAGGCAGGGCGTGCCGCCGACGGAGTGATAGTCGCTGCATCCATGTACGAGAACACCGACATCATGCTGCGCCTGCGCAACATTCCCACGCAAGCCCCGCTTCTGCACCTAGCCTTCGACGGAGCTTTGGACCAAAGCATAGAAGACCGCCTCCGTTCGTTCCTCTACTACGTGTAGGGAAGCGCGAAGCCCTCGGAAAAATGTGACGTTTGCTTTACTAGTTGACAAATTGATGTGCGAGCTAACGCTTCGCACCCACGAAATCTTGGTGGAAGCGATATTCCGCTCGGCTAAGATTTCGTAGGGTTGAAGCGTTAGCTCAACCCGTATTAGAGAGCGCGAAGCGCGACGCATTCTCTAACGCTACAATGGTAGCCACTGGCAAGAACGAATGACGAAAGGGGCTTACATGCCGCTTCGAAACCTACCCACTGACGCTGCGGCGTCGCTTGCGGGGCTGATTGACATCAAGCCTGGTCAAGTTTCCAGCATGGCGCTTACTCGCGACGCTGGGTTCGACCTGACGCTGCTGGCCTTCGCCCCCGGCGAGGCCGTGAGCGAGGAGGAATACTTCGGCGACACGCTGTATCTGCTGGTGGAAGGCGCCGCCCGCGTGACGCTTCCCGACAGTGAGGTAACGCTGCAAGCAGGCGAGGTCCTGCGCGTGCCGGCGCATATTCTGCACGCCGTGGAACCCGCCGACGGCAACGGCTTCAAGCTGCTGCAACTGAACGCCCACGAGTAGACGCTAGCTATCCCGGCCAGCGGCATCAAAAACGAAAGGAAACAACAATGGCAGAACTCATCAAGAACGTCGAACACGGCACCGTCTTCGGTCTGAAGGACCTGGTCGAGCTTGAGCCCGGCAAGGTGAACAGCCTCACGCTGTCGCAGACCCCGGGCTGCAAGGTCACCGTCTTCGCCATCGACGCCGACGAGGGCATGGCCTCCCACGCCGCCCCGGGCGACGCGCTGATTACCGTGCTCGAGGGCACCGGCTGCATCACCGTCTGCGACGTGCCGCACAATCTTTCCGCAGGTGAGAGCATCGTCATGACCGCCGGCAGCCCCCACAGCGTCAAGGGCGTAACCCCCTTCAAGATGCAACTCACGGTAGTCAAGCCCACCGAATAGGCAGCAGAAACAGCCAGAGCAAGGTGGCGGTCGATGCCGAGAGCCGTTTAGCTAAAATAATTTTAGTTAAACGGATTTTGCAAAAACCTTCAAGCGGCATTGAACGCTGTGCAATGCTGAATCATAAAGAAAGCTAGCAGGCCCATAGCGAACGGGCCGGCGGATTCACCCGCCGGCCCGGCCGCTTCTTCTTGCCAATAACTCCAGGATGCGCTTAGAACAGGGCGGTGGACATTCCCGTCTCCCGGCCATGGGACGGGGACGGCCTCCTCTCCAAATTTGCTCAGCAAGCAAATTGAGTCAGGTGCAGGGACGAGGTCGGCTCTCATCTTCCCCTAACAGGACAATGAAACCGCCCTGCAGCTTCAAACCATGCCATTCGTGTAGAAATTGCCAATTCTAAACCGTGCCATTCGTGTATAATCTAATCTAAAGATACCGTGCCATTCGTGTATAAACGCTATTGCGTACCGTTTCAAGGAGGGATTGCCGATGTTCAAGCGCCGCGCATACGATGATCTGCTTCGCTGGAAGCGCGAATCAAATGGTACGCGCGCCTTGCTTCTGGAGGGCGCACGCCGAGTGGGGAAGAGCACGCTGGCAATGGAGTTCGCTGAAAGGGAATACGCCGCTCATCTGGTCATAGACTTCTCCGAGGCTTCTGACGACCTGAAAGCGCTCTTCCTCGAATATCGTTCGGACATCGATTCGTTCTTCATGTACCTGCAGGCGTTCACCGGCGTGTCCCTGCCGCGTCGGAGATCCCTCATCGTGTTCGATGAGGTTCAGCGCTTTCCCACGGCGCGGGAATTCATCAAGCAGCTTGTTGCGGACGGCCGCTACGATTACCTCGAAACCGGTTCGCTCATCTCCATTCGGCGCAATGTCGCCGATATTGTCATTCCCTCCGAGGAAACCCCGCTTCGCCTGAACCCGTTGAACTTCGAGGAATTCCTCTGGGCGGCCGGCGAAGATCAGCTGGCGGCGGTTATTCGCAGCTCCTTTGAGGGAAAGGTCCCGCTGCCCGAAGCCGTTCACCGAAAGGCTGAGCGGCTTTTCCGTGAATACATGCTGGTTGGAGGCATGCCCCAGGCCGTAGAGTCGTATGTGGCGGAAAAGGATTTCGGAAAAGTGGATAAGGTGAAGCGCGACATACTGGCGCTATACCGCAGCGATATCGAGAAGTTCGGTGGCTCCGATGCATTGCGCATTCGCCGCGTGTTCTCCACCCTGCCCGGGCAATTGGCGCGTCACGAGAAAAAGTTCACCCTGTCCGCGCTCGATCGCAACGCGCGCAGCAGGGATTACGCTGACGCCTTCTTCTGGCTTTCCGACGCATGCATAAGTGCAACCTGCATCGGCGTCGACGACCCGTCGGTGGGGCTGGCGGCAACCGCCGACGAGGGAACGTTCAAGTGCTACATGGCCGACACGGGATTGTTGATTTGCCAGCTCTTCGCCGACAACGACGCCACGCCGCATGAGGTGTATCGCGATATTTTGCTGGGGAAACTCGAGATCAACGAGGGTATGTTCACGGAAAACGTCGTAGCTCAGCAGCTGGTCGCCAGCGGGCATGGGCTCTATTTCTACTCGCGGCGCGACCGCGAAAACAGCGCGAACACCATGGAGATCGATTTCCTCATAACGGCCGGCTACGACGACGCGGCTGGCCGCATGCGTGTCTCTCCCATTGAGGTGAAGTCGACGAAGCGATACGGCGCGAAGTCGCTCGATAAGTTCAAGGCGAAGTTCGCCTCGCGCGTGGGCATGCGCTACATTCTGCATCCGAAGCCCATGCAAATGGAAGGCGACTTGATGCGCCTGCCGCTGTACATGGCGCATCTGCTGTAGCGGGTTAGCGAAAGAAACGGGCCGGCGGACTCCCCGCCAGCCCGTTCGCCTCCTATGCCAGCAACTTCTCTATCTGGCGGTTCTTCAGCTTGTTCGCAGCTTCCAGCTTCCACTTCGGATAGTCGAACCCGGGGTCGGCGTACTCGAAATCTTTCAGCTCCACCAGTTTCGCGCGGATGGCGGGCGTCGATTCGTCGATAAGGATGTTAGCGGAACAGCTCATCATGCGAGGCGGCGCGCTGCATGAGTGCGATGCCGTCAGCGACACGCCAGATGAGCAGCCAGTCGCCGGCATTGCATACGTGACATTCACTGCTGCCTTGCTATCCTCCCGAAAGAGTGTGCATACGATGCCGCCGTTTAAGCTCTGCGAGCGACTCGGGTGAGTTCTCGATTATCAAATCAATAACCTGAGCAAGCGGCTTGTCGTCGATGTGCTTTCGATCGAGTCGTTTGAGGTCTCGTTTAAACGTCGGCGAGAATTGAGCCCTTAATTTGCCCACCGTTAAGCCCTTGCCGCGTCAAGGAGGGCTCGCCCGGAATCGAATGACTCGCCCGTGCCGCCTGAGCGAATGATGTCGTTGGCTTCCAAAATGCTCCTCAGGCTCTCGGCGTTTGGCTGCTCGTTGCCAAGGTCGAGCGGAATGCGCTGTGTGCGCCCCATTTGTTTCCAGAAGGCTCGGGTTACCGAGGAGAGGTCAAAGCCGTAATATTCCGCGACCTCCGCTGCGGCCTTCTTGTCAGCGTCACTGCATCTGATCGTCATCGTCGCCATAATTGCCTCCTCAGACTTCTAATAGACATCTAATGTAACACAAATTGATTGACCATGCGAGTAGACATGGATTAAAGATTGCAAGTTATCCTCCTTAACCAAGGATAACTTCACCTCCCGACCTGCGTCGGTAACAATTGTTACCTTTGGCGAAGAAAAAGGCATCTATCGGTAACTTTTTCTTGAATTTTAATAACCCACGGCTTACAATTCATTCAGTCAAGTTGGTTATCCGGGTGAAACTTATGCGGGTTTTGCGGGCTGTAGGCTGAATCGCCGCCCAATTGACCTGCGAAAACGCGAGAGCACGCTCGGGTATTCGAAATCCCTCTACAACTGAATAGCGGGAAGGGGCGCATATGCCCGCGGCCGACTTGCGCCCAGCAACGCCTGAACCGCCGGCGCCGGCCGGCTGAAAGGGTCCCTTGGAAGTCGAGGATGCGGCATCGACTCGTCAAGGGCTAAAGCAATAAAACTCGCCGCAAAGAAAGGAGTATCCTTCATGGATACCAACATTGATCGCAGGACGTTTTGCAAGGGAGCTATAGCGGCTGCCTCCGCATTCGCCGTTGCTCCCATCGTCCTGAACGCCGTTGAGCCGCAGGTGGCATCGGCGGGAACTACGTGCACCTGCAATGTGTCCTGCGACCCCGATAACACAATCATCGATGCCCTCATCGACTCTAGCACCAGGGGATACATGACGAATCCCAACACTCCCCTAAACGGCGGCTTCCCAACTTCCCCCGTCAGCGGCAATGCGTCCTACGAGATTGTCGATGGCAAATATCAGATTACGGTGAATCTTGTTAACACGATGTTCCAGCTGCTTGAAATTGCAGGCAGGGACGATAGCGGCGATTACGAGATCGCGGTTGTCGGTCAGGAGACTTCCGGCAAAAAGCGCATCACCTCGCTTGTGATCACGTCTCCTGTCGCTTCCGGTTCGTTCACCGTTTCGACCGTTAAGGAATATGCGGGGTATGCGCTCATTAAGCAAGAGGCGAACTGGCCGATTCTTGTCGAGTTTTCAATTTAGTCAACGGTAAAGCGCCTAGCTCCGTCGCCCCGACGACGCACACCCAAGCGTCCTCAACGACGATGTGCAGCGAGTAGCGAGTTGCACGGCTGGCGCGATTCGATTTAAGCGAAGTGAACAAATGCATCTATCTGTTAAACGAGAGTCAAATTGCCTTGTGAGTCGGATGCTTTCCGTCTTGCTGGCCATAGCGCTCGCTGTCTTGGGCACTCCTGCCTCTTCAGCGTATGCCGCCGAATCCAATAGCGCCTCGGCGAGCGACGAAATTATGACCGCAAGCGAAGAGCAAGCCTCCTACAACGCCGTCGCCAACCTCTCCGGCGCGTTCGGCGACATGGGCACGCTCTACGCCAACGCCGGCCAGGGCGCCGACGCCTCCGCCGGGATGATCTCCGAGCGCACCCAGCCCAACGCGCAGGCCGCCGCCGGCGATGGCGAGGTGACGCTGACGCTGGCCGTCGCCGACAACTTCTCCGTCGGGTCGCTGTCGGGCTGCGACAACGCCACGGCCGAGGCCAACGCCGACGGGACCGTGACCTTCCACCTCAAGGACGCCTCGGGCACCTACGAGTTCTCCTCCGCCTCCGCCACGGCCTTCTCGGCGTTCGCCGCGGAGTCGATGACCCTCAAGGTCGACCTGTCGGCCTCCGGCATCGACCTGGACGCGGTGTTCGCGAAGGCCCCGTCCTACAACGCCGTCGCCAACCTCTCCGGCGCGTTCGGCGACATGGGCACGCTCTACGCCAACGCCGGCCAGGGCGCCGACGCCTCCGCCGGGATGATCTCCGAGCGCACCCAGCCCAACGCGCAGGCCGCCGCCGGCGATGGCGAGGTGACGCTGACGCTGGCCGTCGCCGACAACTTCTCCGTCGGGTCGCTGTCGGGCTGCGACAACGCCACGGCCGAGGCCAACGCCGACGGGACCGTGACCTTCCACCTCAAGGACGCCTCGGGCACCTACGAGTTCTCCTCCGCCTCCGCCACGGCCTTCTCGGCGTTCGCCGCGGAGTCGATGACCCTCAAGGTCGACCTGTCGGCCTCCGGCATCGACCTGGACGCGGTGTTCGCGAAGGCCGAAAAGACCTATGCGCCGTCCAGCTCGGTGAAGAATATCGATCCGGGCGTTTATAAGGTTGCCGCTAACATGTACGTAGTCGAAAACGAGACTGCGCACTTCCTCAACTCAACTCGCGACGGCAACGTTGCCGCCGGCGATACAGCGCTTGGGCAGGATGCTCGCTTGTTCGTAACCGAGGATGGCCAGATCACCCTTGCCGTTTGGACGGACGAGAGCTACACCTTCGACTCCTTAGGCGCCGCGGATGGCGCTAAGTACGAGTTCAGGGACGGTAAGGAAGGCTTCTATCAGGAAAATGCGCATTCCTATGTTAATTTCACCCTCGATTCCGCGAGCGGGCTTTGGAAGTTCAAGGACGCTTCGGTGTCGAAGGACGGCAAATCCTACGATGAGGTTTACCTTGCGGTCGATTTCGCCAATCTGGCTGAGTGGTCCGAAGGCAATAACGCTGTGAGCAGCGGGTACACCAACAAGCTTGACCCCGGCACCTACGAGGTGACTGCAAACCTGTATGTCCCTGGCGCCTATAACCCAAAGCTCATAGGCATCAACGCCTTCATGACTAGCTCGGCGTTCCCTCCGACCACGCCCGTGACCGACAACGCCACCCTGACTGTTGCGGAAGATGGCTCCCTGACGCTTGACGTTGATATCCCCTGCGAGATGTTCACTCTCAAGAAGATTTCCGGCGGCGCCGGGATTCGTGTGCTCGAGTCCACCATGGATGACGAGACGCATTCTTCTTCCGATTCCGGTTACTCCACAGTTGGACGTATCACCCATTTGAAACTTGCGCTCGACGACACCTCTACGGGATTCTGGTACTTCGACGATTGCGAGGAATATCCGCTTCCCTTCGGCGAGACGTGGAATCTCAACATGTACCTTAAGGTCGACTTGGCTAATGCCCATGTTCACCAGGATCCCGTTGCCGAGACGTATGAGAAAACCTTGACGGACGAGTCCGGCAACTACATGGTTTACATTGCCACTAAGGATTCCGATCTGGCTTCGCGTCTCGATGGCGCCAAATTGGTTGCCAAGGCCATGGGCGAAGGCGATGACACCTACGCCGCGATTCGCACCGAGCTCGCCTCCACGTTCACGAATTGGAGTGATGGCATCCCCTCGGTGGTGTATTCGGCTTCGGTTGTCGATGCTGACGGTTCCGCGATTGACCTTTCGGCCTGTGAAACCGTCAAGTGGGCTTTGTCCGATCCGGATACGCTGTTTAACCCCCCGAGCCTTCCGAAGCTTAATTTGGCAAATTGCGGCTTCTGCTTCTCTTACAGTGCCGATGGGCTTGAGCGCATAGAAGGCGCTTCCAAAAACTATAGTGATGAGTTCGTGTTCCCGTACGGCGCTTACTATTGGGATTCTGCCTCAGAAGGCACTTTCGTGGTCGTGTCGAGCGTCGATTACGAAACCGGTTCGCAGGCGTTCATTCCCTTCACCTTCAATTTGTTCGATGAGGCGACGGGCGTTTCCGGCTCGTTTGACGCCCGCGATGGCGATGGGGCATCGTTTAGCTCTTCGAGCAAAGACGTCGTTGAGTTCGTCGTTGATGCTGATTCTTCAGGAGAGAGGGCCAAGCAAGCGGAATCTGCGATCTCTGCGACTTTGGGTCTTCCTTATGCCGACTGCAGTGTCTCCGCTTATGCTCCTTCGGTGATCCGCAAGTCCGGCGGAGCTATGTATTACTTGACTGGTAATACTACCATTTACGATGGTTTTGAAGACGCGACCGCCACGTATGGCTTCCCGTCCGGCTCTACCGAGGCGCAACTTTATTTCGTCAACGTTGACGCTGAAGGCAATGTGAGTGCATCACTTGCGTCGGATGCGTTCCCGTTTACGAAGACATCCGTGTCCGACGGCAAGGTTTGCGCTACTTGGAATATGGCATATGAGGATTCTTCGGACAAGAAAAACGCCGACAACGTCTTTAAGGCTTTGTGGCGCGGCGCTACCGGTGATAAGGATGGCGAAGGCTACGCATATTTCGCCGTCGTATCGAACAATTCCGCATCTAGCATCGCCGCAACGCCCAAGGCTGTTGAGGATTTGACGTACACAGGTGCCGAGCAAACCGGCGTCTCCGAAGGCGAAGGCTATACGGTCGAGGGTGGTTCCGCGACCGATGCCGGCGACTATAAGGCTACCGCGAAGCTGAAGGACGGCTATGTCTGGTCGGATGGCTCTAAGGACGACAAGACCATCGAGTGGTCCATCTCCAAGGCGAAGCTGACGGTGACGTATGCGGGCGAGCAGGTCACGCATGGGTCCGACCCGGCCTATGCGGTCGGCGTCGAGGGCTTCGTTAATAACGAGACCGTCCTGACCGCCGCCGATTTTAAGATGCCTGCGATCGCCGACGCGGACAAGCCTGCGGCCTCCGAGCTCGTCGGCGGCTTCTCCAAGGAGCTGACGCCCTCCGGCGGCTCGGCCAGGAATTATGAGTTCTCCTACGTGGGCGGGACCCTCAAGGTTGTCGCCGCGGCCGGCGAGCTCAAGCCCGGCACCTACACGGTGACGGCCAACCTGTACGTCCCCGGCGAGCTGAATACGCAGTTGCCTGGCGTGACGGCCTACCTCACCAACGCCAGCACGCCGCTGACCGACGGCAAGGCCCCCACCACTCCTGCCTCCAAGAATGCCACGCTCGTCGTCGCCGATGACGGCACCGCGACGCTGGAGCTGGACGTGGTGAACCCCGTGTTCACGCTGCAGAAGATCTCCGGCGGCGCCAACGCCACGGCGACCGTGTCCGGCTATGGCGAGTCGGTCGGGGCGTCGGACTCGGCGTACGCCAAGCGCATCTCCAAGCTGTCCGTCAAGCTGGACGACACGTCGGGCAAGTACGTCTTCTCCGACTGCGTCGAGTACCCCACGCTGCTGAGCACCGAGTGGACCGTGCCTTTGACGCTTGAGGTGGACCTGTCGGGTATCCCCGCCGCTGACAAGATAGTTAAGGTTGACGCCCCCGAGGGCGCCACTCTCACGTATAGCGGCTCCGAGCAGACCGGCGTCGCGGCCGGCGAGGGCTACGAACTCTCCGGCGACGCGAAGGCCACGAAGGTCGGAACGTATACCGCGACGGTGACCTTGAAGGACGGCTACGTGTGGTCCGACGGCTCCTCCGAGCCGAAGACGATTGAGTGGTCGATCGCTGCCAAGGCGATTGCCGTGCCCTCCGGCGCCAAGCTGACCTACACGGGCTCCGAGCAGACCGGCGTCGCGGCAGGCGAGGGCTACGAGCTCTCCGGCGACGCGAAGGCCACGAAGGTCGGCACGTATACCGCGACGGCGACCCTGAAGGAAGGCTACGTGTGGTCCGACGGCTCTTCCGGCGCTAAGACCATCGAGTGGTCGATCGCCGAAGCCAAGGCGGCCGATCCTAAGCAGGAT
>CAVBPP010000052.1:0-7946 GCA_963597295.1 Paratractidigestivibacter sp.
ACGCCGAGGAGGACAAGAAGCGCAAGGAAGAGGTTGAGACCCGCAACAACTGCGACGCGCTGGTCAACGCCACCGAGCAGACGCTGTCCGAGCTGGGCGACAAGGTTCCGGCCGATTCCAAGTCCGCTGCCGAGGAGGCCATCAACGAGGCCAAGACCGCCCTTTCCGGCACCGACATCGACGCCATCAAGGCTGCGACCGAGAAGCTGCAGCAGGCTGGTTACAAGCTGGCCGAAATCGCTTACAGCCAGAACGCTCCCGAGGGCGCGGCCGGTGCAGCCGCCGGTGCTGCTGCAGGTGCCCAGTCTGACGACGGTCCGATCGAAGCCGACTACGAGGTCGTCGACGACGATAAGGAAGGGAAGTAGTCACCATGGCTGAGCAGAGCACGCCCGAGGCCGAGCGCGCGACGCAGGCCGATGGGGCAGAGGAAGTCGTCGCCGAGGTGATCGAGGAAGCTGAGGCTGCTGAAGAAGCCGCCGATGCGACCGACGAGGCCGAAGGCGCTGATGGCGGCGCCGGCGACGCCGAGGAGGCGCCCGAGCCGACCAACGACGAGCTGGTCGCCCAGGCGCAGGCCGAGGCGAAGGAGTGGCAGGACAAGTTCATGCGCTTGCACGCCGAGTGGGACACCTACCGTCGCCGCACGGCCGAACAGCGCGAGGCCGAGAAGGCGCGCGCGGGCGAGAAGCTGGTCGAAAGCCTGCTTCCGGTCATCGATGACTTCGAGCGCACGATTGACTACGCCGAGCAGAATGGCGAAGCGGGTCTGATGGACGGCGTGAAGGCCGTGCATAGCAAGTTCGTCGGCGTTCTGACCAGCGGCGGGGTTACCATTATCAACCCCGAAGGTGAAGCGTTCGACGCGCTGGAATGCCAGGCTGTCGCCACCATCGATGACGCCAGCGTTCCGGACGAGACGGTGAACCAGGTGTACCAGAAGGGTTACAAGATGGGCGCGAAGGTGCTCAGGCCCGCGATGGTCACGGTCACCACGGGAGGCCCGAAGCGGCCCAAGCCCGAGGCTGAAGAGGAATAACTAAGTGCGAGGGCGGGCGGTAAGTCCGCCCTCGTTGTTCAAGATAGGAAAGAAAGGCGGTGGATAGCATGCCGGCTACTCCGGACTACTACAAGACGCTGGGCGTTCCGCGCACGGCGTCCACCGAGGAAATCAAGAAGGCGTTCCGCAAGCTCGCGCGCAAAAATCACCCTGACGCGGGCGGCGACGAGGAAAAGTTCAAGGAAATCAACGAGGCCTACGAGGTTCTCTCCGACGACAAGAAGCGCAAGCTGTACGACCAGTACGGTACCGCGAACGAAAACCAGATTCCCCGTGGTTGGGGCGGCGGCGAAGGATTCGGTGGCGGTGCCGGATTCGGCAGTTGGGCTGAAATTCTGGAAAGCATCCGCAACGGCGAGGGCGCATTCGGCACGGACTGGAACTTCAACGGCGGTTTCGGCGGCCGCGGCCCTCGGCCGCGCCGTGGGCAGGACATGAACGTCACGCTCGATATCACCTTCGACGAGGCTTTTAAGGGAACCGAGAAACGCGTCACCGTGCGCGTGCCCGGCCGTACTGATTCGGAAACCCTTACCGTCAAGGTGCCGGCGGGTGCAGTCGATGGCGGTCGCGTCCGCTTCCGTGGCAAGGGAGCCGCGGGTGAGGCCGGCGGCGAAAACGGCGACCTGCTGGTCACCACGCGCATCAAGCCGCATGACCACTTCAAACGCGAAGGCGCGGACGTGCTCATCGACGTGCCGGTCAACCTGGCGGAAGCGGCCCTCGGCGCGAGCGTCGTGGTTCCCGCGCCCGACGGCACGAAGGTGCGCGTGAAGGTGCCCGCCGGCACGCAGGATCAGACGGTGCTGTCCGTGCGCGGCAAAGGTGCCCCGCGCGTGAAGGGCGATGGCACGGGCGACCTGAAAATCACCGTGAAGGTGCAGGTCCCGAAGGAAATGAACGAAGCGCAAAAGCAGGCGATGGAGGCATTCCTCGAAGCCTCGCCTGACGACTTGAGGAGCTGGTAGCAGTGGCAGACTGGAACGATCGCAATCGCCCGCTCTACATGATTGGCGTGGCGGCCGAGCTCGCCGGCGTGCATCCGCAAACTCTGCGCGCTTATGAGCAGAAAGGCCTGGTCACGCCTCAGCGTACGAGCGGTAACACGCGCATGTATTCGCAGGCCGACATCGAGCGCCTGAACCTGATCAACGAACTGACGGGCGAGGGCATCAACCTGGCAGGCGTCATACGCATTCTCGACCTGCAAGGGCGTTTGGATGACCGCGATCAAGAGATCGACGATCTGCATAAGCGCGTTCGCCGCCTGGCCGACCGTGTGCACGAACTGGAAACGCGTGAGAGCGTGAATTCCCTCGTTCAGTCGCCGAATGCCATCGTCGTTCGCCGTCAGCCCCCGCTTCTTTAGCTTAATTACGTAACGAACTGTAAAAACAAACCTCGATTGAAGGAGGTTCTTTATGAGACTAGACAAACTTGCCGTCACCGCTCAGGAAGCCTTCCAGGCATCCATGGGGGTCGCCGGCGACGCTCAATCGAGCACCATACAACCCATTCACCTGCTGAAAGCCATGCTCGACGCATCCGAGAACAACCTCTCGGCCATCATCAAGCGCGTCGGTGCCGATCCTGCGCAGCTTATGCGCAACGTCGACGACGAAATCGCGAAGATGCCGAAGGCGTCCGGCTCTTCCATGCCCATGGCAATGCCCAGTTCGGACCTGATGAAGGTCATCGACAACGCGGTGAAGGCCGCCGAGCGCATGGGCGACAGCTATGCGACCACCGAGCACTTGCTGGTGGCGCTTGCGCAGGATAAGGGCGACGCTGGCCGCGTGCTCAACGGCCTGGGCATCACCGGCAAAACGGTGGAGGAAGCCTACGAATCGCTGCGCGGAACCACCCGCGTCACCGACCAGCAGAGCAAGCCGGAACTCGATGCCCTCAACCAGTACGGCCAGAACCTGACGCAGAAGGCGCGCGAGGGCAAGCTCGACCCGGTTATCGGCCGTTCCGAGGAAATCCGCCGCACCATTCAGGTGCTTTCGCGCCGCACGAAGAATAACCCCGTGCTCATCGGCGAGCCCGGCGTCGGCAAAACGGCCATCGTCGAGGGTTTGGCGCAGCGCATCGTCGCAGGCGACGTGCCTTCCGGGCTGAAAGATCACGACGTCATTGCTCTTGACCTGGGCGCCATGGTCGCCGGCGCGAAGTACCGCGGCGAATTCGAGGACCGCTTGAAGGCCGTGCTGCGAGAGGTCAAGGAAAGCGATGGGCAGATCATCCTGTTCATCGACGAGCTGCACACCATCGTCGGCGCCGGCTCGACGGGCGACAGCTCCATGGACGCGGGCAACATGCTCAAGCCCGCACTTGCCCGTGGCGAGCTGCATGCCATCGGCGCGACCACGCTCGACGAGTACCGTAAGTATATCGAGAAGGACGCCGCGCTCGAGCGGCGCTTCCAAACGGTGCTGGTCAGCGAGCCGACCGTCGAGGACACCATCGCAATCCTGCGTGGCTTGAAGGAAAAGTACGAGATTCATCACGGCGTCCGCATCACCGACGCGGCTATCGTGTCGTGCGCGGAGCTTTCGAACCGCTACATCTCCGACCGCTTCCTTCCCGACAAGGCCATCGACCTGATGGACGAGGCCGCTAGCCGCCTTCGCATCGAGATAGACAGCATGCCCGAGGAAGTGGACATGGCCGAGCGCAAGCTGACGCAGATGCAGATCGAGGAACAGGCCCTGATGAAGGAGTCCGACCAGGTCAGCAAGGAGCGTCTGGAAGCGCTGCGCAAGGAAATCGCCGAAGCGCAGGACAGCTTGGCAAAGCGCAAGGCCGAATGGCAGAACGAGAAGGACGTCATCGAGAACGTCCAAGCTATCAAGTCCGACCTTGAAGCTGCGCAGAATGACGAGGAGCGCGCCACGCGCGAAGGCGACCTGGTAAAGGCGTCCGAAATTCGCTACGGCCGCATCCCGGAACTGCAGCAGAAGCTCGAGCAGGCCGAAGCCGCTCTCAACGCCAAGCAGGAAGACGGCGCCATCCTCAAGGAAGAGGTGTCGCAGGAGGAAATCGCCGAGGTTGTATCCGCATGGACGGGCATCCCGGTTTCCAAGATGATGCAGGGCGAAATGGAAAAGCTCGTCGACCTGGAGGCCAAGCTGCACGAGCGCGTCATCGGCCAGGACGAGGCCGTGTCCGCGGTCGCCGGCGCCATTCGCCGCAACCGCGCGGGCCTGTCCGACCCGAATAAGCCCATCGGCAGCTTCCTGTTCTTGGGCCCGACCGGCGTCGGCAAGACCGAGCTCGCCAAGGCGCTCGCGGAATACCTGTTCGACAGCGAAAAGGCCATGGTGCGCATCGATATGTCCGAGTACATGGAGAAGTTCAGCGTCCAGCGCCTGATCGGCGCCCCTCCGGGGTACGTCGGTTACGACGAGGGCGGCCAGCTCACCGAGGCCGTGCGCCGTCGCCCGTACAGCGTCATCCTGCTCGACGAGGTCGAAAAGGCACACCCCGACGTCTTCAACATCCTGCTGCAGGTGCTCGATGACGGCCGCCTGACCGACGGCCAGGGCCGCGTGGTGTCGTTCAAGAATGCCATCATCATCATGACCAGCAACATCGGCTCCCAGGCAATCCGCGAGTTCGAAAGCGAGAACGCCAAGCAGGAAACCGTCGGCGACGTCATGGAAAACGTGATGAAGGGCGACATGAAGTCGGCGGCGAAGAGCCTGGCCGACTTGTCGAACGCCATCAACGACGCATTGCGCAACACGTTCCGCCCGGAGTTTTTGAACCGCATCGACGACGTGATTACGTTCCATGCGTTGTCCATCGCCAACATGGAGCCCATCGTCGACCTGCAGCTCAACGACGTTCGCGATCGTTTGGCCAACCGTCGCGTCACGCTCGACGTCACGCCGGCGGCCATGGAGCGCCTGGCCATCGACGGCTTTGACCCGGTCTACGGTGCGCGCCCATGCAAGCGCCTCGTGCAGCGCGAGATCGTCGATCGCATCGCTCAGAAGGTTGTGGAGGGCGGCATGCCCGATCGCAGCCACGTGCTCATCGACATCGACGAATCCACCGACGAGTACACCTGCCAGATAGAGCCCCCGCTCAACCTGGACAACCTGTTGATCGACTAACAGCCAAAACGGCGGGTCGACCAGAAAATCAAACAGCCTCCCGTTTCCCGACACGGGAAACGGGAGGCTTTCTTGTTCGTAAAGATTGAAACGCACAAGCAGCGCTCATCGAGCAAAGGTATGGTCCGCGTCGGCTGCGAAGTCGTTGCCGATTCCTCGAAACGCCGTGAGAAATGCCTCTGATCATTGCAAACGCGAAAGCAAGCCCCCTTCATTCATGCATGCTTTTCCCGCTATCCATGGGTGCACTTCCCGCTATTCGCGGGTGCGAAGCGAAAGCTCGCGCATAACTAGGCAAGCCCGCAAAGCGGGCGTCATTCCATTACGCCACGCTTTCGTGTTCCACCAGATCCATCAGCTGCTGCTTGCTATGCACATCAAGCTTCGTGTAGATATGCTTGGTGTGCCCCTTCACCGTGTTCTCGGTAAGGTATAGCGTCTCGGCGATGAACGCCTTCGTGCGCCCCTTGCACAGCAGCTGCATGATCTCGCGCTCACGCGGCGTTAGCCCATGCTGCTTGCCAATGGCCTCGCAGCGGTCAGCTAGGCTCTTATGCTCGGTCGGCTCGCTGGTGTTGATGCCGGCCAGCTCCGCGAAAATCCACTTGGTATTCTGGTCGCGAAGGTCCAGGCAAAACGTCGAAACCAGCAGCAGTGCGAACATCAGGGCGACCAACGTGGCCGTATCCATATACCCCTGATGGGCGGCGCTCGCCATTGCCGACCCCAGCGCGAACGGCGCCGCATAGCAGGCCCAACCGCCACCGAACACCAGAGGCGCGCTCACCTTCGCATGCCGCGCAACGTCGGTGATGGTCAACCAAGTGAACAGCACGATCAAATCCCAGGCGCTACTCTCGATGCATCGCATAAGCGTAACCTGCGGAAAAGCTGCCTGGAACAGCAGGTCAACAGCAAGCACCAAAAGCGCGATGCGCCACAGCTGAGAAAAGCTGAACGACTTGTTGAATTTCAGCACGGCAACCAGCACGATGGCGGAAATCGCAATCTCGACCAGGCGCGATGCCAGGAAGTCAACCGGCGCGACCGAGCTTTGGTTACCGGCGAAGCGTCCAATCAGAAACGCCGTAATAAAGCTGAATACGGCGACGGCGACGCACATGCGCCAAAGGCTCTTCAGGTTATGCGATTCGAAGCGAACCGTCGGCTTCACCGCAACGGGCTTATCGCCAAGCGATTTCCAGCACAGGAAAACGGAAGCCGCTGGCAGCAGCATACCCAGCACGCACTGAACGGGGATGGGGCAGAAGTGAAGAACCGTTTTCAGCACCGATCCGCCAATATTCGCAAGGAACAGGCATCCGACCGCGTAGCGTAGCTCGATCCCAGCGTAAAAGACGCCCCATTGCAAATACAGCCAGCCAAGAACGCAAGCGCAAAGAATAGATGCGACAAGCTGCATCCCGCCAAGTGGTGCGAAGTTGTAGGAAATTATAAGCAGCAACGTCCCGACGACGCCGAGTCCCGCGGCAGTGATGCTGGCCGCGCGCGAGGTGAGGAACTTTAGATTCTTCGCCGCATATGCACCGCCGATGATCATGGCGACGGACAGCGTGAAGTACGCAAGCTGCCAAGACGCCGATGTGCCTAGCTGGGTGCTCCCAACGCCGTTGCAGACGAACCCCCAAGCAAGCGGGCACGCTATGCCAATATGCGAAAACCGACGAAGCGAAGGGTTGCTTGCAGTGTCATTCGCTGAGGTTTTGCGCGTGGCGCCGGTGCTTGATTGGGTTGTGCTCATGTGTGTCCTTCCTTACGGTGAGCGCATGGTATCACACGGAATGCCTCAGGTGCCCTCAGGCACGTATGATTGAGTATGATGCCTTGGCCAGCGGTTTTATGCCCCCAACCCTTTTCGGGGCATCGAAAATTCAGAAGTTAATGCGCTAAAACACCACCATTGGGGTGATGTGCGCGCCGCAATTTGCCTCTAGTATGCAAAACAACAAATCACATACCCGCGGAAGTCGATCCGCTTAGCACCGGGCCATCCCCCTCCGGCCTAAAGCATTCCCCCTTGTGCATTGGTGCGGCGAACCCCTTGTCCTCCTTGTCAGGCTTCCGAATTCTCACTGCGGCCCGCCATCCCCCCTCCGGCGGGCCGCCTTCGTTTTTCCAGCGAACGCACGTCCCCTGCCAGTGAAAGCAAATCTGCCACCGGGCCGCATTTCGAAGATCCCGAAACCTAAATAGAGCAAGAATGCGAAACGCTATATAAGTCGAAGAGTTGGTGTAGGCCAATCGTTATCGCTTACCGGCCGATCCCGGTTATCAATTTAAGCTGGGGCCAACCGCAAATCAGCGCGAATCAAATTCACAACTAGACCGCATCCAGATTGATGGGCAAGCGGCAACGCTGTCACGGGCATAATCGAGATGCGCGAGCGATATTTTTCTATATATATGAAGGAGCGGTTTGGCCATTCTCTAGGGTGGATGAAACAGCAAGCGAAATCGGTAATCGTCAGCATGAAGCAACATATATGCAGTAAGTCCAACAAGCCACTATATATAGTAAGAAAAGCGGCGTGGTACGCGGGGGGACAGGTTAAGAAATCAACCTATTGTGTGCAGCTTATGAAGAACAAAGAAATTGGAAAATAGTGCTTGCCCCAACGTGCAAGGGCGCGTAATATACCAACTCGCGCCGAACGCGGAAGCGATCGGCAGCCCGCCTCCTAGGAGGCGTGGCGGGAACCTTGAGAACCGGATACTGGACAGACGGAAACCATTTATTCATAGCC
>CAVBPP010000053.1:0-9153 GCA_963597295.1 Paratractidigestivibacter sp.
TATGCGATTTCGCGAAGCGAAAGCGCGTCAAGTCCCCCTCCGGCGATCATTAACACTAGGGAGCCGAAAGGCTCCCTATTTTGTTTCCCATTGCAGGTCGCCGACTTGAACCCTGCGACTTCGCTTTCTTCCTCATCGCAGCTTTCTTCCCCTTTCGAAAATCAGGGTGGGGTGGTCGACCACCCTTTTGAAACCGCCCTGTTCGCAGGCCTAAACCACCCTTTTCGGACGTGTGAGGCGTTTGCTTTCCGGCGTAAGGTTTTCCCTGGTCGCCGACAAAGGGGATCGGCGGAAAGAAAGCAAAGGAGAGTGCGATGGAAGAAAAGGAAAAGGCTGCAGCTGAGCCTGCTGCCGAGCCTGCAGCCAAAGCTGCTGCGCCCAAACGTCGTCGCGGCGTCGTCGTCGTGTGCGTATGCGTCGCGGTGCTGCTTGCCGCGGGCATTGGATTCATGGTTTGGCACGAGCAGCCGAGCTTCTGCTCGACGGTGTGCCATACGCCCATGAGCACGTACGTCGAAAGCTACTACAGCACCGACGGCACCACGCTCGCCAGCACCCATGCGAAGGCTGGCAAAACGTGCCTTACGTGCCACACGCCTGAGCTGAGCGAGCAGCTCACTGAGGGTGCTAGCTGGATTTCGGGCAACTACGCCTATGACAGCGCGACCGACAAGTTGATCTCGCGTAGCGGGGAAATTGCCACTCAGGAGTTCTGCCTGAACGAATCATGCCACAACATGGATCTGGACAAGCTGAAGAACAAGACATCCTATATGGCTTGGAACCCGCATGACTTCAGCGAGCATGGCGTCACCGATTGCGGCGACTGCCACAAGATGCATTCGACCTCGGTGTTCGTGTGCTCGGAATGCCATTACCAGGCAGCTGAGAACGTTCCCGAAGGCTGGGACAGCATTCCGTATCGTGAGACGAGGTAGGCTATGACTTCCAAGAATTCAAAAGCGGGCGTATCCCGTCGTAATTTCCTCAGCGGCGTGTTCACTCTTGGTATGGGCGCCGCGGCTGCGGGCCTTGGCGGCTGCGCTTCGCCTCGCTCGTTTGCCGACGAGTCGGCTCGAACCACCATCAACGGCGGCGAGTATGACATCATCGTGGTCGGCTCGGGTGGTGCCGGCATGGCGGCGACGGTTGGCGCCGTCGATCAGGGTGCGAAAGTGCTGCTGCTGGAGAAAATGCCCGTCGCGGGCGGTAATACCTGCTTTGCCGAGGGCGGCATGAACGCATGCTGCACGCGTTACCAGAAGGCTGCGGGTATCGAGGACTCGGTCGACCTTATGGCTTCCGACACCTATACCGGCGGTCACAACATCGGCAATATGGAGCTCATTCGCCATATGTGCGAGGGTTCAGCCTCGGCCATCGATTGGCTGGCCAGCATGGGTATCGTGCTTTCCAAGCTGGGCACTTCTGGTGGCGCAAGCGTAAAGCGCATCCACCGTCCGGAAAGCGGCGAGGCTGTGGGCAAGTATATTGTGAAGGGCATGACCGAGCAGTGCCGCCAGCGCGGCGTCAGCGCGGTGTGCAATACGAAGGTTGAGGAAATCATCATGGACAACGGCAAGGTTGCCGGCGTGCGTGCCACCAACCCCAACGGGCTGCCCATCGAATACAAGTGCAAGGCGCTCATCGTCGCTACGGGCGGCTTCGGCGCGAACAAGGAGATGCTGGCGCAGTATCGCCCCGAGCTTCGCGAGGCCGTTACCACCAACCAGCCGGGAACGCAGGGTGACGGCATCGTGTTCTCGACCGCAGTCGGCGCCGATACGGTGGATATCGAGCAGATTCAGGTTCACCCCACCGTTGAACAGACCACCGCAACGTTGCTTTCGGAGAACATTCGCGGCGACGGTGCCATTCTGGTGAACACCAACGGCGAGCGCTTCACCAACGAGCTGCTGACGCGCGATCGCGTGTCCGAGGCCGAATGGGCTCAGCCGGGACGCGGTGCTTTCGCCGTGTTCGATAAGTCGGTGCACGACAACAACCTGTCCGTCGAGGAGAAGTTCGTTTCGCGTAATCTGATTCATGTGGCCAATAGCTTTGCAGAGCTGGCCAAACTCATGGGCGTGCCGGAGGATGCTTTCGTCAACACGGTCACTTCGTACAACGACAACATCGCCAATGGGGTCGATGACCCGCTGGGCCGCACGAAGAGCCGCAACCCGCTGGCGACACCGCCGTATTATGCGCTGCCCGTGGCGCCCGGCGTGCATCATTGCATGGGCGGTTTGCGCGTGAATGCCGCAGCTGAGGTGCTTGATGCCGCAGGCAACGCGATCCCCGGTTTGTTCGCCGCAGGCGAGGTAACCGGAGGCATTCATGGCGGCAACCGCTTGGGCGGCAATGCCGTATGCGATATCAACGTGAACGGCCGTCAGGCTCAGGAAACCGCTTGCGCATACGTGTTTGGAAAATAGCGTAACCGGGTATTTCGATCCTGTTCATTTCCCTTTGAAGGCCCGCCGCTGCGCGGGCCTTCTTTTTGGTTCGGATGGGTATAATGCCTTCAACGGAAAATTGAGAAAAGGGGGCATCATATGGCGGAAGCGAAGTCGATGGCTTCTCGTTTGGTGCACTCAAGTTCTCCTTCCGAATTTTTGAAAACGTACGGCCCGCGTCTTTCGGGCTGTTTCTTCGGGCTTGCCGCCGTGCGCATTTGGACGCAGTGCTGCCTGTACGATCGCTATACGGCAACCGATTCCGGCGCCCTCACCATTGCAAGTAATCTTGTGCGCGTTGCTCTTATCGTGGCGCTCGTTCTGTTGTTTTCCCGCGTGCCGCTTTCGACGCGTGCGCGCCGCGCGATGGAGTGGCTTTCCGTCACGGCCATGACCCTGTGCGCCGTTTGCCTGCTTGCCACGGTGGAATACCCCGCGGCTCCGCTTGTTCCAATTGCCGCGGTGCTCGGCGCTTTGGGCATTGTGTGGGGCGGCGGCATGTGGATCGAGTTCTTCGATCGCCTTGACGAGGGCGAAGCGCTTATTTACGCCTTCGGCTGCTTAGGCGTAAGCGCCCTGCTTGGCTTGTTTTTGGGAATGATTCCCCAGGTCGCCGTGTTTGCGGTGGGATTGTTCATGCCCACGCTTTCGTTCGTGTCATTCCGTCAGGCTCAAGACCAGCTTGATGAGCGTCGTGACATCGTGCCCGAACCGACTCGCGATGATGCGTACGATCGCGAGCCGCGCGTTCGCTTCGCATTGCTGCTCGTGGGTTTGGCGTTGCTCGAGTTCGCGCTGGGGGTGGCTCGTGGCTTCCCCGAAGGCGTGTCCATCCCGCTGTCGCTGCCGTATCAGGTGGCGCATCAGCTGCTCGTGGTCGGTATGTGCGTGGCTGTGGTGTTCTGGGTACTCGTGCGCGGCCGCAGGTTGAGCTTTGGCGCTCTGTGGTGGTTCGAGGTCGGGCTCATGGTGTCGGGCGTGGTGCTCATCGTCGCGGGCGATTTCATGCAGTTGGGGGCCATGCTCATTACGGTGTCGAACACGTTCATGCTCGGCCTTCTGTGGTACACGGTTTACGATTTCTCGCGGCATAGCTTCATCCCGTCGTATCTTGTGCTCGGCGCGGTGTGGGCGGTGCATCTTCTGCCTCGCGAGGTGGGGCGCTACCTCATGTTTTTGTGCGGGCCGAGTATCGGGCAGTCGGTTTTCATCGTTGCCGTTCTGGTGTGCTTGCTTTCGCTTTCCATGGCGGTTGTCCTGCGCAATTGCCAGCCTGCAAGGCCGTTTTTCGCTGCATTTGGAATTTCTCGGGCGCGTGAGCAGAAGCTGCGTGCCGCCGTGCTTTCTGACGAGATGGCGTCCGAGCCGGCGGGCGTAGCGGCGAAACTGCAGGTTGCGGAGTCTGAGATGGGGGATGTCCCAGTTGAGCGGGCTGCTGGCGCGAGAGGTTTTGAGCCGGTCGTTCGCGCCGAAAGTGCCGTTGTTTCGCAGAGTGGCAAGCCCGATGCCTTGGATTCGGAAGGCAAACCGGCCGAGCCGGATTTGAGCGGAAAACCGGCTGCACCAAGCGAAAACCCCCTGCAAACGCGTTGCAACGAGCTGCAGGAGCGCTATGGCCTTACCGACCGCGAACGCGATATGGCCTGGTATTTGGCGCAAGGTCACAGCAAAAGCGCAATCAGCCAAGAACTGCATCTTTCCGAGAACACGGTGAAGGGTTACACGCGCGGCATGTATTCGAAACTCTGCATTCATTCGAAGCAGGAGCTAATCGATCTGCTGCAAGGCATGCAAGAGTAGTTGCGCTTGCTTGGTGCTTGAGGCGGCTTTTTACGTTCGTGATGGGAAGCGGCTCGATAGCATTGGATAAGCCTTTGGGGATAGAACCGGACGCTTTTTCATGCTAAACGGGAACCGCCGTTTCTTTTCGCATCCCTCGTCGCCGTTCGCATAAAGAGTCGATGGGTTCTTCTTGCCTGATGGGGCGGGCGGGGCGGCTTGGCGTTACACTGATGTGCAAATAGGTTCGCACACGGAAGGAACGCAGAATGACTTGCGAAGATAAGCAGCCGGTCGTCGGCATCATCATGGGGTCTCAAAGCGATATGCCCAATATGGAAGCCTGCATGAAGCAGCTCGATGATTTTGGCGTGCCCTACGAGGTGAAGGTGGCCAGCGCGCATCGTAAGCCGGCCGAGGTGCACGATTGGGCGATGAATGCGCACACCCGCGGCATCAAGGTGATCATCGCCGCCGCCGGCAAGGCCGCGCATCTTGGCGGTGTGGTCGCGGCGTACACGCCGTGCCCCGTCATCGCCGTGCCGATGAGGACGTCCGATCTGGGCGGCTTGGATTCGCTGCTTTCCATGGTGCAGATGCCCTCCGGCGTGCCGGTGGCCACGGTCGCCATCAATGGTGCGAAGAACGCTGCCATTCTGGCTGTGCAGATGATCGGCACGGGCTGTGACGGCGCGCGCCAGAAGATCATTGATATGAAAAAGGAAATGGCAGAGGCATAAAGCCTGGTCAACCAGCAAGACGAGCCTTTGGTTTCACGTGAAACCTTTGGTCTGGGCGCAAGGCTCAGCATTGGATACGTCGCCCGTGCAGGCGGCGCATCTTCGAAAGTGGGGAAGTTCATGACGAAAAAACTGCTGATGGGCAACGAGGCCTTCGCCCATGCCGCGCTCGAGGCCGGCGTGAGCGTTGTGGCCGGCTACCCGGGCACGCCCTCGTCCGAGGTGATCGAGACGGTGGCGAAGCAGCATGACGCCGGCACCGCGCACGGCGTGCATGTTGAATGGTCCACCAACGAGAAGAGCGCGCTGGAGCTTCTGGCCGGCGCCTCGTATTGCGGCGCACGAACGCTGTTCACCTGCAAGCAGGTGGGCTTGAACGTGGCGTCCGACCCGCTGATGAGCCTGAACTATGTTGGCGTCGAGGGCGGCTGCGTGCTGTACGTTGCCGACGACCCGGGCCCCATTTCGTCGCAGACCGAGCAGGATACGCGTCGCTTCGGCAGCTTCGCCAAGGTGCCGGTGTTCGACCCGGCCGATGTTGAGCAGGGCATGGAGATGATTCCCGCCGCCTTCGCGCTTTCCGAGCGCTATCGCACGCCGGTCATCGTGCGCCCCACCACGCGCGTGTGCCATTCGTCGGCGTTCGTCGACGTGGCGGAGGAAACGCAGGGCGTCGAGCCCAAGGGCTTCACCAAAGACGATTCCCGCTGGGTGATTTTTCCTGCGCGCGCCTATCGCGGACACCTTGAGATCAACAGTCGCCTGGCGAACATCGCTGGCGAATTCTCCGGCGTTGCAGCTGTGGAAACGCCCTCTGGCGTGCCTTCCGAAACGCTTGAGCGCTTCAACCCCATCGAGCAGCACGGCGAAAATCCCACCATCGGCATCGTGTGCGGCGGTGTGAGCACCGGTTATGCTCGCGAGGCGCTTGCGCACCTTTCCGCGCAATCCGAGCTTCCCGCGTACCGGTTCATGCAGGTGGGAACCCCGTACCCCTTCCCGCGCGCTTTGGCTGATGAATTCGCCGAAGGGCTGCAGGCTATCATCGTGTTCGAAGAGCTCGACCACGTACTTGAAGATGAGTTCGTGCGCTTGATGGGCCTGCGTGCCGCCGCCGGTAAGGGCGTCGCGCGCGTGATGGGCCGCGCATCGGGCGATTGCCGCGCCGCCGGCGAAAACGACTCCGACGACATCGCCGAGCGTATCGCCAAGATGTTCGGCATCGAAGTTGCCAAGCCGCAGCTCGATTCCGCCGAGTCGCTGGGCATCGAGCTTCCCGTGCGCCCGCCGGTGCTGTGCGCTGGCTGCCCGCATCGCGGGTCGTTCTACGCGTGCAAGCAGGCGCTTCGCAAGATGCATCAGCGCGGCGTGTTCTCGGGCGATATCGGCTGCTACACCCTGGGTAACGCAAAGCCGCTTGATGCGGTGGACACTTGTCTGTGCATGGGCGCCGGCATCACTATGGCGCAGGGCCTAAGCGTTGCCTGCCCAGACGCGAAGCAGCTGGCCTTCATTGGCGACTCCACGTTCTTCGCGAGCGGCCTTACGGGCGTGGCCAACGCCGTGTACAACCAGCATGACATCACCATCTGCGTGCTGGACAACTCCATCACGGCCATGACCGGCGGCCAGCCCCACCCGGGCACGGGCCGCATGCTCATGGGCCCGCAGTCGCAGCCGCTGTGCATCGAACGCGCGCTTGAGGCGCTGGGCGTGGAATGCATCGAGTTCGCCAACCCACATAACTTGGAGGAAAGCGTTCAGGCCGCGACGCGTGCCATCTCGCATGTGGGGCCTTCCGCAATCGTGTTCCGCGCACCGTGCGTGAACCTGATCAAGCCCGCCGCGCCGGTGGCTATCAGCGCCGATACGTGCACGGGATGCAAGAAGTGCATCACGTCCATCGGCTGCCCTGGCATCGGCTTTAACGGCGAGGTTGCCACCGTGGACGCGTCGCTGTGCAACGGCTGCGGCCTGTGCACGCAGATCTGCCCGTTTGATGCCATCACGAAAGGCGGCGAGGCGTAAATGAAGAACATCGTGCTCACCGGCATCGGCGGTCAGGGAACCGTCCTTGCCGCGAAGATTCTGGCCCAGGCCGCCCAAACGCGCGGCTGGCATGTACGTACGGCCGAAACCATCGGCATGGCCCAGCGCGGCGGCAGCGTTACCAGCCACGTGCGCATGGGAGATGCCGGCGAACGCGTGGCCTCGCCTTTGGTGGGCGAAGGCTCGGCCGACATGCTGATTGCCTTCGAGCCTGGTGAGGCGGCCCGTGTGCTCAAGCTGCTGTCGCCCGATGGCGTGCTTGTTTCCGCGTCCAGCGTGAAGCAGCCCGTCACCGCTTCGCTTTCGAAGACCGTGTATCAGTCGCAGCCCGTCGTCGATGCGCTCAAGCGCCGTAGCGCGCCGACGTTCATCGTGGATGAGGAGCCTCTGCTGAAGGCGGTCGGCAATGCACGCGCCTTGAATATCGTGCTGCTGACCGTTGCCGTGGCCCAGCGCGACGCGCAGGGCAATCCTATGCTGGGAATTTCCTTCGACGAGTTGAAGGACGCCGTGAGCCAATGCGTCCGCCCGAAGTTCGTGGAAATGAACCTCGCGGCCATCGACGCGGTGCGCGAGAATTTGGGGTTGTAGTCCGCGCAGTCAGCAGCGCCACGCCTTTGCCAACAAAACCCATCGCATAACAAAAGCCCCGCTCCAAATGAAGCGGGGCTTTCTCATTGCCGGCAATCTTGGCGATTCCGGCGAAGCCTTCACAACCTCAAGTTGCTTCAGCTCAGGCCAACAAGCGTTACTTGCTTGCAGCGGCCTGCGCCTGGCCGACGGACTGCCAGCCCTCGGGGATGGTGAAGTTATGGCAGCTCGAGCACATGAGCGTCGAGGTGCCGTGCACGCTGTGGCACGTGGAGCAATCCTGCTCGCCCTGATGCGAGGCATGCGGGTTCGCGGGCTCGTCGTCGCCCCAGTAGTGCTCGGTGGCGGCGATAACCTTCTCGTAGTCATGGCAGGTCGTGCAGAACTCCTTGTCAGCCGAGTAGCTGGGGTTCGAGATGACGGGGCTGCCGTTCTGGTCGATGGTGTAGTTGCCGCCCAACCAGGCGATGCCCTCGGTCAGCTGCTCGTCCATCTTCGGGGTGTGGCAGCTGAGGCAGGTCATGGAGCTGTCCTTCACGCCGGCCTTCAGGGTGCTGGCGGCGGTGGTGTTGCTGCCGTTGGCGTGGCCGTGCTTGTAAGCCAGCGTGGAGTCGTCGTTGTAGTAGCCCTCAACGAAGTTGTCCATGGGGGTGTGGCAGATGGCGTTGCAGAAGCTGGGCTGCTCGTGCCACACGCCGAAGCCGATGCCACCCACGAGGATCACGGCGACGATGACGATCACGACGATCTGCCAGCGCTTCAGGCCCTTCTTCTTCGGGGAAGGGGCCGCGGCGTTCTCGGAAGAAGCCTCGGTGGTTTCCTGGTCTTTGATTTCTTCGGTCATTTTTCCTCCTCCCAAAGTTAGAGCTTAGCGACGTACTTGCCGGCGTGACGACCAAAGGTCATGGTGCGGCCGCAGGCAAGGCCGGTCATCAGGTTCGGATAAGTCGTGGAGAAGAAGCCGCCGGAGCAGTCGCCCGTCGCGAACAGACCCGGGATGGGGTTGTTGTCCTGGTCGAGCACCTGCATGTCGGTGTTGATCAGCACGCCGTCGAGCGTGGTCAGATGCCAAGCGCCGGTGCGCGCACCGTAGAAGGGCGCCGTGTCGACCGGGGTCAGGCGGTGGGCTTCCTTGTAGTAGTCGGGGTCGGACTTGGCCGCGGCGTAGCTGTTGTACTTCTCGATGGTGGCCTTGAAGGTGTCGACCGGGATGTTCAGGCCCTTGGCCAGATCCTCGATGGTGTCGGCCTTCACGACGTAGCCGTCGGCGACCAGCTTATCGATCATGCCCTCGACGGTCTTCATCGGGATGTTGTTCTTCGCGCCGTTGGGGAACGGGAACAGGCGGCAGCAACCGACTTCGTCGAACTGCTCGGCGTAGGTCGCGTGGTTGGCGTCCCAGATGGTGCAGTAGGTGTGCTTCGGCTGCATGTAAGCGGCGTGCAGCATGTAGTCGTACGGGCCGCTCTCGTTGCAGAAGTGCTCGCCGTTGAGGTTCACCTTCAGGTTGGGCTGCTCGCCGAACCAGAACCAAC
>CAVBPP010000054.1:0-9497 GCA_963597295.1 Paratractidigestivibacter sp.
GCCGGCACCATGCCGCGCCATCCCTCACAGCTTTACGAGGCGTTTCTTGAGGGCATCGTGCTGTTCGCGGTGCTGTTCATCCTCTCGCGCCGCCGTCCGCCGCGTCCGCGCGGCACCTTCCTCGGCACGTTCCTCGCGCTGTACGGTATCTTTCGCTTCGCCATCGAATTCGTGCGTCAGCCCGATGCGCAGATCGGCTACCTTTGGGGCGGCTGGTTGACGATGGGTCAGGTGCTTTCCGTGCCGCTTGTGATCGCGGGCGCCGTCGTGCTCGCGTACGCGGCTAAGACGAAGCTTCCGCAGCAGGGGCTCGAAGTGCCTGCTGGCGAAGGGGCTGGGGCGTCGGCTGAGGTGGAAATTTCGCCAGCACAGGCCGCTAGGTCGGATTCCGAAGCCAATCCGAGCGATGCTGCCGATGAAGCAGCGCCTGTTTCCGCTGAAAAGGGCCATGCTGGCCAGGCCTCCAGCTCCAAGGAATAGCCGCAAGCGCTCCATTTTGCCTGGTGAGCGGTCATCGCATTCGATGACCTCGCCTTTCACCTTTGGTTATTTTCCGCTTGCCGACGAAATGCGGCGTTTTAGCGTTATAGTTTTCAATTAGGTTTATTGCCGGTTTTTACGTGCATGGAGGAAGCATGGCAAAACGAACGAAGATCGTCTGCACGCTCGGCCCCTCGGTCGACAGCGAATCGACGGTTAAGGGGCTTATCGCCGCGGGTATGGATGTCGCCCGCTTCAACTTATCCCACGGTACGCATGAGGAACAGCATGCTCGCATGGAGCGCCTGCGCAAGGTGCGCCGCGAGGTGGATTCCCCTTGCGCCATTCTGCTTGACACCAAGGGTCCGGAAATTCGCACCGGCCTGCTTGCGGGCCATAATCCCGTGCAGCTGATGGCCGGCAGCGCCATCACGCTGACCGAGCAGCAGATCGAAGGCGACGCGCACCGCGTGACGCAAACCTGCGCCGGCCTTGCGGGCGTAGTCGAGCCCGGCACCATCATCTTGGTGGACGATGGTCTGGTCGAGCTTGCGGTCGATTCGGTCGAAGGCACCGACATTCACTGCACCGTGCAGAATTCCGGCCAGCTCGGCGAGCAGAAGTCCATTAACCTGTCCGGCGTGTCCACGCCGCTTCCCGTCATGACCGAGCAGGACAAGGCCGACCTGCTGTTCGGCATTAAGGAGAACGTCGACTTCGTCGCGGCATCGTTCATCCGCGACGCGGCCGGCGTGCGCGAGATGCGCGCGTTCCTGTCCGAAAACGGCGGTGGCGACATCGCGTTCATCTCTAAGATCGAATGCGCCGAGGCCGTTGAGAATATCAACGAGATCATCGAGGCCTCCGACGGTATCATGATTGCGCGCGGTGACTTGGGCGTCGAGGTTCCGGCCCACAAGGTCCCGCACATTCAGAAGGGCATTATCCGCGCTTGCAACCGCGCATCGAAGCCGGTCATCACTGCGACCCAGATGCTCGATTCCATGATTCGCAATCCGCGCCCGACCCGCGCCGAGGTCGGCGACGTCGCCAACGCCATCTACGACGGCACCGACGCCATCATGCTTTCCGGCGAAACCGCTTGCGGCCGTTATCCGGTTCCCGCGGTGCAGATGATGGCCCGCATCGCCGAGGCGTCCGAGCCGTACCTGTTCGACGAGCTCACGCCCGACCGTTCCCGTGTGCGTGCCCGCGTGGCGCTTGCCGTTGGCATCGCCGCCGTTCAGACTGCGGAAAACATCAACGCTTCCTGCATCGTGGCGCCTACGCTTTCCGGTCGCACGGCCCGTCTGGTCTCCAACCTGCGCCCGCGCGTGCCCATCTACGCCGTCACCACGTCCGAGCGCGTGATGCGTCAGTCGCAGATTCACTGGGGCGTCACTCCCATGCTCGGCGAGGTGAAAGGCGATATGCAGAGCGTCGTCGACCATGCGCGCGAGTCCGTCGAGCGCCATGGCCTGGTGCATCCGGGCGACATCGCGGTGTTCACCGCGGGCGATCGCAGCACGTCGCCTGTTGTTTCGTCGGCAAGCGACGGCGGCCCGGACGTAGTTGCGGGCACCAATGTGATGTACGTCGTGCAGATTCGCGACAACAAGGGCGCCGCGCAGGCGGGCGCCGCGAGCAAGGAGGGCAACGATGTCCGATAAGCGTTACTACCTGGCCATCGACATCGGGGCATCTTCGGGCCGCCATGTGCTCGGATCGGTCGAGGACGGCAAGATCGTCCTGGAGGAAATGCACCGTTTCGACAACGTGCAGGTGCGCCGCCGCGGCCACGACTGCTGGGATGTCGACATGATTTGGGAGAACATCCTGGTCGGCCTTGAGAAATGCAAGGAAGCCGGCAAGGTTCCCACCTCCATCGGCATCGACACCTGGGGCGTCGACTTCGTGCTCATTGACAAGGCCGGCAAGCGCGTCGGCGATGCCGTTGCGTATCGCGATTCCCGCACGCAGCCGTTCGTCGAGCAGGTCGACCGTCGCATCGGGCTTGACCGCCTGTACCGTGCCACGGGCATCCAGCGTCAGCCGTTCAACACCGTGTATCAGTTCGCTGCCCTAGCTGACGAGCATCCTGAGGAACTTGAGGCGGCCGATCGCTTCCTCATGATTCCCGAATATCTGAATTACCTGCTCACGGGCAAGGCCGTGAACGAATACACCAACGCGACCACCACCTGCATGCTCAATGCGCGCACCTGCACGTGGGATTCGCACGTGCTCGAGGCCGTCGGCGCCCCGGAGCGCATTTTCGCCAAGCCGGAGATGCCGGGCACCGTGCTCGGCGGCTTTACCGACGAAGTGCGCGAGCGCGTCGGCTTCGACGCGCAGGTCATGCTGCCCGCGACGCACGACACCGGTTCGGCCTTCCTTGCCGTGCCCGCCCGCGACGCCGAGGCCGTGTACCTGTCGAGCGGCACGTGGAGCTTGCTCGGCGTGGAACACGAGGGCCCCATCACCTCCGATGCGAGCCGCTTCCAGAACTTCACCAACGAGGGCGGCTATGAAAAGCGCTACCGCTTCCTGAAGAACATCATGGGTCTGTGGATGATTCAGTCCATTCGCCGCGAGCTCAACGGCGTTGACTACGTGGCCGGCAAAGGCGCAGGTCGCACGCGTGCCGAGAAGGAATGGGGCTTCGGCGACCTGATCGAGGCCACGCGCGAGGCCGACGCAGCGGCCAACGGCCGCCCCGCGCCCTACGTCAACGTGAACGACGACCGCTTCTTGGCGCCCGAGTCGATGATCGACGAGATCAAGCAGGCCTGCGGCGAGACCGGCCAGGACGTCCCCGAGGGCGTCGGCCAGATCATGCGCTGCGTGTATTCCAGCCTGACCAGCTGCTACGCCGATTCCATCGCAGAGCTTTCGTCGCTTACCGGCCGCAATTACACCTCCATCAACATCGTCGGCGGCGGCTGCCAGGACGCGTACCTGAACCAGCTGACGGCCAACGCTTGCCAGTTGCCCGTGTATGCCGGGCCCATCGAGGGCACCAGCCTGGGCAACCTGGTCGTGCAGATGATCGGCGCGGGCGAGTTTTCCGACCTGCAGCAGGCGCGCGACGTCATCCGCACTTCCTTCGACGTGCAGGTTTTCAATCCGCAATAGGCGGCGTGCCCGGGGCGCGTAGCCGCCGGGCGAATGCAATAGGCGTATCCGGCAGCGCACGAGAGGCGCTGCCGTTTTCGCGAAGTGGGGAAATATAACCTCGCTTCTCATAGTTAAATGCGCTAGTATTAGCGCGCTACTTATAAGAAAGGTTTCAGCACATGGGTATCATCGATAGCGCCCAGGATATGCTCGGCCGCGGCGCAAATGCCGCGCAGGGCGCACTCGACAAGGGTGTCTCCGCAGCTAAGGGCGCTGTTTCCGGCGCTGCCGTCGAAAACCAGGCGTTCATGAAGGGCTTCGTGCGCCTGTGCGGCGACGGCTGGGATCAGGGTTGGCACGAGCGCAACGGCGGCAACCTGACCTACCGCATGACCGAGGAAGAGGTGGCCGCGTGTCGCCCGTTCTTCTACGACAACCCCTCCAGCTGGGTTTCCATGGGCGTTCAGGCCGACAACCTGCGCGGCGCGTTCTTCGCCACCACGGGCTCTGGCCGTTATATGCGCAACGTCACGCTCGACCCGGCGCATAACGTCGGTATCGTCGAGATCAACGAGGCAGGCGATGCCTGGCGCATCGTGTGGGGCCTCACCGACGGCGGCGTTCCCACTTCCGAATTCCCCACGCACTTCATGAACCACTCCGTGCGCATGAAGGCCACCGGCGACGCTTGCCGCGTCATCTACCACGCGCATCCGCAGAACGTCATCGCGCTCACCTTCGTCATGCCGCTCGACGCGCGCACCATCACCCGCGCGCTGTGGAAGGCCATGACCGAGTGCATCGTCGTGTTCCCGGCCGGCGTTGGCGTCGTGCCGTGGATGGTCCCCGGCGGCGCTGATATCGCGCAGGCCACGTCCGAGCTGATGAAGACCTACGATGCTGCTATCTGGGCGCAGCATGGCCTGTTCTGCTCCGGTCCCGATTTCGACACCACCTTCGGCCTCATGCACACCATCGAGAAGGCCGCGGCCGTCTACGCCGAGGCCCGCGTGATGAACGGCGGCTCCGACGACTTCATGAACACCATCACCGACGAGGGCCTGCGCGCCATCGCCCGTGACTTCAAGCTTACCGTCAACGAGAGCTTCCTCGACTAAGGCAAGGCAATATCCGCAGGCCAAAGGGGCTTGCGGTGAAGCATAACAAGAAAGGTTAGAACAATGGCACTATCGCAGGAGCGCAAGGGAACCATCGCGGTTTCCCTGACGAACTTCCTCGACTCCGGCTGCATCGTGGCGTCCTCCGTGGCGCTGACGGCGTGGGCGGCCGCATTCGGCTTCGGCTCGATGTGGACCTCTATCCTGGGCGCTATCGGCGCTAACGCCTTCGGCGCTGCCGTGGGCGCTCTGATCGGCGGCTTTTTGACCGACAAGTTCGGCCGCACGATCATCTACAAGTACAACCTGCTCGTGTACGCCCTGGGCGTGGCCATCGCCATGTGCGCGGTGAACCTGCCCATGGTCGTCGTGGGCGTCGTGCTTTCCGGCCTGTCCGTCGGCGCCGGCGTGCCCGCTTCCTGGAGCTACATCTCCGAGACCTCCGAGTCGACCAACCGCGCCTCGAACATCGGCATCAGCCAGTTCGCCTGGAGCTGCGGCCCGGCCATCGTGTTCCTCGTGAGCCTGGCCCTGTCCTTCGTGCTGCCCGGCTTCGCCGCCGACGGCACCACGCTGCTTCCGGCCGGCACCTACGGCCCCTTCGACGGCCTGCTCGCCACGCGCATCCTGTTCCTGATGCTGCTGGTTGTCGCCCTTGTTGCTTGGAACCTGCAGCGTCAGCTTCAGGAATCCACCGACTGGGCTGAGAAGAATAAGGCCGCCGAGGAAGCTGGCGATCATCGCAGCTTCGGCGCCATGATGGCCGACGCCCTGACCAACCCGGTCAACGTGAAGACCATCATCTTCCTGGTTGCCGTGTACCTGACCTGGAACCTGGCCGCCGGTACCAACGGCCAGTTCATGCCTTACCTGTACAAGGCCGCCGGCAACATCGACGCCACGGGCCAGAGCCTGCTCGGCATCGTACAGTGGGTGCTGGTCGCCATCTGCTCGCTGGCCATCTTCTCGAAGTTCGGCGACAAGGTTTCCCACCGCGTGCTGTTCGGCGCTTCCGCCGTTCTGGCGCTGCTGTCCTGGGTCTGCATCGCCATCTTCGGCATGGCTCTGAACAACGGCACCTCCGACTCCATGGGCTGGTGCCTGTGGGCCTACGTTATCCTGTGGGGCGTTTCCGCCGGCTTCTCCGCTCAGTGCTTCTACGCGCTGTGGGGCACCGAGCTGTTCCCGACCCGCTACCGCGGCGGTGCGCAGGGCATCATGTTCTTCCTGGTGCGCGCAGCGCTGGGCATCTGGTCGCTCGTCGGCGTCGGCGCCATCATGGGCGACATCTCCGCGAACCCCGCTGGCTTCTTCCCGGCCGCCGTCATCATGTGCGTCGTGCTGGTGATCAGCCTGGTCGTGGGCGTCGTGTGGTGCCCGCAGACGCAGGGCAAGACCCTCGACCAAATCACCGAGGAGCGCTACGGCAAGAAGATGTAATGCTTGCCTGCTCATAGCGTTTTCAAAGACGGCGGCCGCTTACGTGGTCGCCGTCTTTTCGTTTAGCGCCGTTGCGGCTAATTTCGCCACCGGCACCGGTGCGCTCCGGCAACGTCGCTATAATGGAGAAGGCCCGCGCAAATGGGCCGGCAACAAGCCAAAAGACGAAAGGACTCGCACATGACCATTCGTAAAACCGCCGAAGGTCGCACCATTAGCGGCTTCAAGATGAAGCTCTATCCGGGTTTCGCCGCAGAATACGAGAAGCGCCACAACGAGCTGTGGCCCGAGATGGCGGATATGATCCACGAATACGGCGGGCATAACTACTCCATCTTCATCGACGAGGAGACCAACATCCTGTTCGGCTACATCGAGCTTGACGACCCCGAGCGCTACAACGAGTCCGCCAACACCGAAATCTGCAAGAAGTGGTGGGAATTCATGGCCTCGGTCATGGAAACCAATGCGGACGACTCGCCGGTCAGCGTCGATCTGCCCTGCGCGTTCCACCTGGATTAAGGCGCCCTGCGCGAAACGTCGCGCTTCGCCGCAAAGCTAATAGCCTCCTGTCTTCCGACCGCCCATGCGACACGGAAAGGCGGGAGGCTTTTCGTTTGCCTGGAGATGCGCCGCCAGGGCGCGTTGTCCGATCAGAAGAATGCCGCCGCCGCTTGTGCGTCTCTGCCGTTTCGTTCCCCACGGCACGTCGCCACCTAGTACCGTCGCCGCTGCGCAGCCATAATGTTCACGTTTGCGCAGGTAAGCCTTATTCACGCCGAAGAACTATCATTTGATACCGTTCGCCTGCCATTTATTTGTAAAGCCTGTTGACATCGCCGCCTTGCCTTCTTAAGATGCCGTGTTTGTAAAGGCCGCGTAAGGCGATTCTTCTGCAAGCCTCTTCGGCTTTCGCTTCGGCCGTCATGGCGGCTTCGTGCCGCATAAATTCATTCTGCGAAGGCAACTGCATCCGCACGCGTTAGCGCGACAGCTGCGCATTGCCATGCGTTCGCCCGTCTACACTCGCGTCTGTCCGCATGCGCTTTCGCAGGCAAAAGAAAGGAACCCCTCCATGGCAAAACAGAAATCAGGCAAGCGCCTCTTCGGTCGTGCGGCAATCGCCGCCGTTCTGGTCGCGGCTCTCGGTTGCGGCCTTCTGTCCGGCTGCTCGTCGAACAACGCTTCCAGCAGCTCGAACAGCTCTAGCAGCTCCTCGACCACGCAGGCCTCAAGCGACTTCAAGTCCTCCATCATGTTCTGCGGCTCCACCTCGCTGTACCCGATCATGTCCTCGCTGGCCTCTTCGTTTACTGACAAGTACGAGAAGTGGAACAAGGTCGATTCTTCCTATCCTGAAAAGAACATCTCCATCTATGTTGCCCCGGGCGGATCCGGCGTGGGCGTGAGCGCGCTTGAGGAGGGCACCTGCGATTTCGGCATGGTTTCGCGCACGCTGAAGGATTCCGAGAAGGAAAAGCTCGGCGACTACAAGGAATACGAGGTCGCCAAGGATGCCCTGACCGTGTCCGTTAACGCCGAGAATCCGATCGCCGGCGTCATGGACAACATGTCCACCGACACCATCCGCAAGATCTTCGCCGGCGAGATCACCACGTGGGACCAGGTCGACTCCTCGCTGCCCGCTGAGCAGATCCAGGTGTACATCCGCGACCTGTCCGGCGGCGCCTATGAGGTGTTCCAGAAGTCGGTCATGGGCGACAGCCAGGTGACCTCTTCGGCCACGCAGTCCGCTTCGATGACCGAGCTCGCCACCAACATCGCCAACAACAAGTGGGCCATCGGCTATGCCGGCTTCGGCGCCTACAACAAGGCTAACGCCAACGGCACCAAGCTCGTCGCCATGAAGGTCGACGGCGTGGAAGCCACCGAGGCCAACATCATCTCCGGTGCCTACACCATCCAGCGCCCGGTTATGTTCGTCGGCAAGGGCACGCCTTCCTCTTCCGAGCAGTCCTTCATCGACTACATCTACTCCCAGACTGGCTACGACGCGATCGTGGCGAACGGCTACATTCCCTCCTTCACGGTGAAATAAGCCATCAAGCAGGTGAAACGTTTAGCAACAGCAGAATTGCGAACGATCCGTCCGCGCGTCGCGTGGGCGGATCGCCTGCGTTGCGGGCTCGTTTACGCGCTCGCCGCCGCTGCCGTGGCTTCGCTCGCGGCGGTACTCGTGACCGTCGCCGCGCAAGCATGGCCCGTCGTCGGCGAGGTCGGCATCGGCGAGTTCCTGCTCGGAAGCAATTGGATACCCATCGACTTCACGGGCTCGGGCGCGTCGTTCGGCATCGCGAACTTCATCGCCGCAAGTCTTGCCGTGTCGCTCATTGCGCTCGTCATCGCCTTCATTGTGTCCGTCGGCGCAGCGCTGTTTTTGGCCTGCGCCTGCAAGCCGCGCGTGCGAGGGCTTCTGTGCAGCTTCATCGACCTTTTGGCCGGCATCCCGTCGGTCGTATACGGCTTCGTCGGCCTGACGGTCGTCGTCAAGGCCTTCACCGACGCGGGCCTGCCCAACGGCAACTGCGTGCTCGCGGCCGGCATCGTGCTCGCCGTCATGGTGGTGCCGTTCATGGTGTCTACCATGGCCGAATCGATGATCGGCGTGCGCAATCGCTATCTGGACGCATCCTGCGCGCTCGGGGTGGGGAAGTGGCACTGCGCCTATGCCGTGGTGCTGCCCGTCTCGTGGCGCCTTCTGTGGCCTTCCGTCATGTGCGCCTTCGCCCGCGCGATGGGCGAGACCATGGCCGTCATGATGGTCGCAGGCAACGCTAATATGTTCCCCAGCTTGTTGGGGAAGGGCGAAACCATCGCATCGCTCATCGCGCTTGAGATGGGCACGGCCGTGTCGGGAAGCACGCACATGCATGCCCTGTTCGCCGCGGGGTTTGTGCTGCTCGTCATCGTGCTTTTGGTCGACGTCGCAGCTTCTGCGCTGCAGCGCCGTATCCTCGCGCGTTTGCAAGGCCGCGGCGTGCGTGGCGGCTCGTGGGCGCTCGGCCGCGCCGGTGGGGTCGTGGTGCGCGCATGGGCCATCTGTGGCATCGTATGCGTGCTTGGCGTTATCGCCTTTCTGTTCGGCTACGTGTTCTGGCAGGGAGCGGGCTGCATATCCTGGGAGTTTCTGACGGAATCGCCTTCGGGTGCGGTGCTTGGCACCGAAGGCGGCATCTTCCCCGCCATCATGGGCAGCGCGTGGTTCACCGGCTGTGCGCTTGTTATCGCCGTGCCGCTTTCGCTCGGCGTTGCCATCTGGCGCGTGTTTCTGGCGCGGCGCAAGTGGCTCGCGCGCATCGTCGGCCGCGTCATTTCGGTCGC
>CAVBPP010000055.1:0-12117 GCA_963597295.1 Paratractidigestivibacter sp.
CGGCTGGCTGCATGAGCGCCGTCGGTTTCAACTTCCCGCAGCTTTCGTTCGCCAACAACGCGATGATCACGCCCTTTGCGGCAACGGCCAGCGTGCTGACCGGCATCGAGGCCGGCCTGCGCGCGCAGGGCATCAAGCCCGATGACTGCACGGTCGTGGGTTTCGCGGGCGACGGCGGTACGGCAGACATCGGCATCCAGGCGCTTTCCGGCGCCATCGATCGCAACGACGACGTGCTCTACATCTGCTACGACAACGAGGCGTACATGAACACGGGCATCCAGAAAAGCTCGCTCACGCCGTTCGGCGCGAAGACCACCACAACGCCCGCCGGCAAGAACTCGCACGGCTGCCTGACGCAGAAGAAGAACGTATTCGAAATCGTGGCAGCCCACGGCATCCCGTATGCCGCAACGGCGAGCGTTGGGTACCTGTCAGACTTCCTGAAGAAACTCGAACGCGCGAAGGGCATTCACGGTACGCGCTTCATCCATGTGATCGCGCCGTGCCCGACTGGCTGGGGCTGTCCCGAGGCCGACATGGTGGACATCGCGCGCGATATCGTCGATTGCGGCCTGTGGTACTTAGCCGAATACGAAGGCCCCGCGATCAGCGGCAAACCCGGCGGCTCCTTCAAGCTGAATCGCAACCCGAAGGAATTCACCAGCGTAGAGGCTTATCTGCGTCGCCAGGTGCGCTTCAAGGCGCTCACTGACGAAGAGGTTGCCCAGGTGGAAGCCGGCCGCGACGCCAAATGGGAGCAGATGCGCTGCGACTGGGCGTAAGGTGAGTGTCGCGCTACGCTCTTGTGAGTACGGGGCGAGCTAATGCTTCGCCCCTACGAATTTTCGTTGAATCCTGCCGCTTTTCAGGAATCCAATTCGCAGATGGGCGATTGTCTATGGATTTCTGTAGGGGCGAGCGAAAGCTCGGTCCATTATCAGGAAGAGCGAAGCGCGACACCAAACTGCCCGAGATTGACGGGAGGTATGACAGAGGAGTTGTCCGCTTCCCATTCTCTGTTCCCTTAAAACAGTGGCACTTGCTTCGCAAGCGCCACATTCTGTGCGAGCTAATGCTTCGCCCCTGTGAAATCACGTTGGGGAACGCACGCCTTCTCCCAAAAATCAGTGTGCCTATCCAACCCTACTTCCCGTGCTTACCCCGGGATTGACGTTGTTTGCCTGCTTCGGTCCAGCGTTTGGTGACGGTCTTGCGGCGTTCGCGCTCCGCGCGAATCTCGCTGGGGCGACGGCGCATTTTCGGGCTGTACGACCTCAGGCGCGCTTTGTAGCTGGCAGGCGATTGAGCCGCATTCATACTATTTTCCGCCGACGTCCCGTCGGTACCAGCGTCAGCAGTTCCGCAAGCCATGCCGTTATCAGAAACCCTGCTCGCGGTGCTTTCCCCCGCGGCCGGAAGCGCTCGGCTCGCGCGTGGCATCTGGGCATCGGGCGTATCCTTGCCGGTCAGCTTCTTGTGCAGCTCCATGCGCATCGACGCGTATTCGCTCACCAGCAGCACCAGCAAAATGCACATCACGATCAAATACCCGATGACCGCACCCGGCAGCCCCGTGAAGTTCACCAGCAAGATGGGCACGAACACGCTGAAACCGAAGGTGATTAGATACAGCTTGGTCACGGCGCGCTGGCGGCGCAGCACGGTGATCACCTGGTACAGAAACTCGATTCCGGCGGTGATGCCGCCCGCGGCCAGCATCACGAAGCACAGCCCGCGGTACGGCTCGAAATCGATGCCGTAAAGGAAACTCATTATCGTCAGGCCGAACCAGCTCATCGCAAGCGCCATCACGCCCGTGATCGCCAAGATGACCAGGAAAATCACCACGATGATCAGGTCGAATCGCTTGCGCTTGGCAGGGTCGGCCCATGCAGCGGCCATGCGCAGAAGCAGCGGCTTGTACACAAAACCGCTGATCAGCAGGATGGCGTGAGCGGGGAAGTACAGCGCGTTGTAGTACAGCTGGTTATCGTAGGAAAGCGCGCCTTCCATGACGAACTTCGGCATGTTGTCGATAAGGTTGTACATGAACAGGGCCATGAACAGGGGAAAGCATTGCTTTAGCAGCTCAACCACGCGCGTGAAGTTCACGCGGCGCGACTTCGGCGTTTCAAGCATGGCCAGCGGGAAGGTGAACACCACGAAGGTGGCGCCGGCCGCAACGGCCATCGCGATGGAGGCCGCCGCGACGCTGTGCGATATCAGCAGCACGAAGCTGAACACGATGAGCGCCGCAAGCGAACGGAACGCTTGTGACATGCCGGCCAGGTACAGCTTGTCCACCTGCTGCAATCGCCCTTCGTACACGTCGGCCAGCGCGTCGATCATCTTGTACGCGTACACGCCCATGCTCATGGTGAACATAGCGTCGCCGTATCCGCGGAAATTGCAGTAGGCGACGCCCGCGATCATCATGATTACGCAGGTCAGTACGCGGTTCGCTTGATAGTCGGCGAACGAATATTCCTCGTCCAGGTCAGACGCCTGAAAGTTGCGGATGCCATAGTTGCCCACGAACATCAGCAAAAGCGCCGTCACGAACGCCAGCGAGAACCTGCCGGCCTGGTCGGTGCCGGAAAGCTGCGTCACCACGATGGTCAGAACGGGGAAGACCATACCCCAAAGCCCCACGCCGATGGTGTTCCAGATGTAGTCGCGCGAAGTGCGCCCGGATTCGTATTCGGCCTCTTGCTCGGCGAGCGTCCTGTCGTTCACGGCGCCGAGCAGCCTGTTGCACCAAGCTTCCAATTTGCGCGTCAAATAGCTTTTACGACGCGGCTTGCCGGCGCGGTTGCCTATGTGTTCGGAAATGTTCATCCGAGACAGTATAAACTCGCGATGCTTTTCAGCCTTATGATTCCACAGTCCGAACAAGGCGCTTGCAGCTTGGTTTCAGGCATCGGCGAATCTTATCCAGCCCCCTAGCGAGCGCTTCCCCTATTGGCCTCTGCCGCTTGAGTGCAAATGGTGACGTGCCTTACGGCCCTCCTAATGCTGTGCGAGCTCTGCCTCGCAGCCACGAATTTCACTAACACGGATGAACGCGGGTGCTCGAATTTTCGTAGGACCGATCGAAAGCCCGGCCCATTTCGAGAGAGCCCGAAGAGAGACACCTTCTTTATGTTCCCCGGTCCGCTTGCAGAAATCTTCGTTACTTCTTTTGACCCATCTTTCAAAGAAAACGGTTAGATGCTACTTTACTAACATTACAGTTTCTCAACGTTTTAGAGGGAAAGAAGCCTATGGAAGAGAAAAAGCAGGACGTGGCGCTTGCGGAAGCAAGCGATGCGCCCGCGGATTCGCAACAAGCCGCTGCGCAGAATAGCGCAACCGAAGAGGAATCGGGCAAGGCCAAAGCGCCTACGCTCGGCGTCTTCTCGTTCGAGGGCGATATCTCGCTCGGCAAAGCCATACCGCTTGGCCTGCAGCACGTGCTGGCCATGTTCGTCGGCAACCTGACGCCGCTGCTCATCGTGATGGGCGTGTGCGGCATGGCCACGGCCGAATTCGCCGACATCAAACTGGCGCTGCTGCAGAACGCCATGCTCGTCGCCGGCATCGTCACGCTGGTGCAGCTGTTCGGCATCGGCCCCATTGGCGGCCGCGTTCCCATCATCATGGGCACCTCTTCGGGCTTCATCGGCGTGTTCAATTCCGTGGCGGCCTCGATGGGCGGCGGACTTGTGGCCTATGGCGCCATCATGGGCGCTTCCATCATCGGCGGCCTGTTCGAAACGGTCCTCGGCTTCTTCCTGAAACCGTTGCGAAGGTTCTTCCCGTCAGTGGTCACCGGCACGGTTGTGCTGGCCATCGGCTTGAGCCTCATCAGCGTCGGGGTCAATTCCTTCGGCGGCGGCAGCAGCGCGAAGGACTTCGGTTCGGTGGAGAATCTGCTGTTGGCGCTGGTCGTGCTGATCGTCATCCTGATCGTCAAGCACGCGACGACCGGATTTTTGAGCGCGTCGTCCATTCTGGTCGGCATCATCGTCGGCTACATCATCGCCGGCATCATGGGGCTTGTGCTTCCCACCACCGGCGTCACTGCCGACGGCGTCGAGTATACGAAGGCGTGGGTGCTTGACTGGGAAAGCGTTGCGAACGCGTCCTGGTTCGCAGTGCCGGCCATCATGCCCGTCGCGCCCGTGTTCGACGTGCGCGCCATCGCGCCGGTGCTCGTGATGTTCATCGTCACTGCCGTTGAGACCGTCGGCGACATCTCCGGCGTCACGCAGGGCGGCATGGACCGCGAGGCCACCGACAAAGAGCTTTCCGGCGGCGTGATGTGCGACGGCCTGGGCTCGTCGTTCGCGGCGTTGTTCGGCGTGCTGCCGAACACCTCGTTCAGCCAGAACGTCGGCCTTGTCGGCATGACGAAGATGGTCAACCGCAAGGCGCTCGCCACGGGAGCCATCTTCCTTATCCTGTGCGGCCTGTGCCCGAAGCTCGGCGCAGTCGTTTCCATCATGCCGCAAGCGGTGCTCGGCGGCGCGGCCGTCATCATGTTCTCGTCCATTGTGGTCAGCGGCATCCAGCTGATCACGCGCGAGCCGCTGACCACGCGTAACCTGAGCATCGTGTCCGTTGCGCTGGGCCTGGGCTACGGTATCGGCGCGAATTCGGCCGTGCTCGCCGGCGCGCCCGAGTGGGTGAGCCTCATCTTCGGCGGTTCGGGCATCGTGCCCGCAGCCGCGGTGGCCATCCTGCTGAACATCGTGTTGCCGCAGGACAACTTCTCGCGCTGGGAGCGCAAGCATCCCAGATAAGTCGTTTGGAGTAACGGCGAAACAGGGTGATACGGGCCGACCGCGTTTATTCGCTGCCGGCCCGTTTTATATGTTCGGCCAGCTCGTGCAGGTCCTCGACTGTGTCGACGTCGCGAAGTTCCCAGGCGCTGGAGGCTTCCACGAGTCGCACGCGATCCTTATGGGCCTTTGCCACGAAGCCTCCGCCTTTGCCCTCCGGCAAAGCGCAAAGCTCGGGGAATGTCCAGCTGGGGAACAGCACGGGCGCCCCAGGCGTTCCCTGGAAGCTGGCGCGCCAAATGCTTTCCGGGTCGTTCTCGGCGGCGCGAAGCAGGCGGGCGGCGGTTTCCCGGCTTACAAGCGGCTGATCGCCTTGGAAGAACGTAACCGTGTCGCATCCTTCCATTGCCTGCATCCCCAAGCGAACGGTATCGTTTCGGCGCGGTTCTTCGTGTTCGATGGCGCGCACGCCAGCTTCTAGGCAAAGCTTCGCAACTTCGTTATGGCGCGTTACCACCACACGGCGTGAGAATAGGTCATTTGTCGTCGCTAAAACGTGGCGAATGAGCGGCACGCCGTCAAGTTCGGCCAGCAGCTTATTGCCGCCGAAACGCCTGCCGACACCCGAGGCCATGATAATGCAGCCATGTGCGGCGCCTGTGCGTTTTGCGGTTGCGGTCATTGCGTGCTGTGCCCCTTCTTCCGGTTTCCAAGACAGTATACTTGTACTAATTGTGCAAATCGTTATGTGAAGCGAGACCACCATCGTTACCATTCAGAAATATGTGCGCCCGCAAAGCCTGGAAGAGGCGTGGGAGCTCAACCAAAAGAAGCGCAGCCGCATCGTCGCGGGCATGCTGTGGCTGAAGATGGGAAACCATACTATCGGCACCGCCATCGACCTGTGCGACCTTGGCCTCGACCAAATCGAGGAAACCGACGATGAATTCCGCATCGGCGCCATGGTTTCTTTGCGTCAACTGGAGAAGCACGAGGGGCTTGCGACCTATTCGTGCGGCGCTGTTGAGGCGGCGTTCAAGGACATCGTCGGCGTGCAGTTCCGCAACGGCGCCACGCTCGGCGGCAGCCTGTGGCGGCGTATGGGATTCTCCGATGTGCTGGCGGTCTTTTTGGCCATGGACAGCTACGTTGAGCTGTTCGACGGCGGCGTTGTTCCGTTGGAAGAGTTCGCGTGCATGAAATACGACCGCGATGTTTTAGTGCGTCTGATCGTGAAGAAAACCCCGGGTGCGTTCGCCTACCAGGCAGTTCGCAAGCAGAGCACCGATCTTCCGTCGCTGAACTGCGCGGCGGCCTGCGTCGATGGCGAATACCGCGTCTGTGTGGGCGCTCGCCCCGGGCGCGCGAAGCTGCTGCGCGACGAGCGGGGAATTTTGGCAGACGGCATAACCGAGCAATCAGCTGCGGCCTTCGCCGATTGTGCATCTGATCAGCTGATAGTCTCGGGGAACATGTGGGGCAGCGCTGAGTATCGCCGAGCGATTTTGCCCGTGCTGGTTCGTCGCACCCTGACAACGTTGGGGGAGGTGCGCTAGATGGAAGTGAAGATCAAGCTCAACGGCCGCGCCGTCGCCGATGATGTGCCGGCCGATACGCTGCTCATCAATTTCGTGCGCGCTCATGGCTGCAAGAGCGTGAAGCGCGGCTGTGAAACTTCGGCCTGCGGTTTGTGCACGGTGCTGCTCGATGACACGCCCGTGCTGTCGTGTTCGGTGCTAGCCGCGCGCGCAGACGGCCATAGCGTGCAGACACTAGAAGGCCTGCAGGAGGAAGCGTCCGAGTTCGTCGGCTTCATCGCAGACCAGGGCGCCGAGCAGTGCGGTTTCTGTAACCCGGGCTTCGTGATGAACACCATCGCGCTGCTTCGCGAGAATCCTGACCCCACGGACGAGGAGATTTTGGCGTACCTGAGCGGCAACCTTTGCCGTTGCTCGGGCTACGTCGGGCAGCTGCGCGGCATCCGCAACTTCCTGAACAGCAGGAATGCGGCTGCGGAGACCGGAACTGAAGCGACCGAAGACGAAATCGCAAGCGCAACTCCCGCCGCCAACGTCCCCCAGGCGAAAGGGGCCGCACATGAATAGGCCCGCTTACAAATCCGTCGGCAAGGCGGTCCGCAAGAAAGATTCGATGCAGCTGCTGCTTGGCAAGCCGCTCTACACTGCCGACATCGCGCCCGATGCTCTGGTTGTGAAACTGCTGCACAGCCCACACGCCAACGCCATCGTTTCTGCAATCGACACTTCCAAGGCGAAGAAGGTGGCCGGCGTTGTCGACGTCTACACCTGGGAAGACGTTCCGCAGCTGCGCTTCAGCAACGCCGGGCAAACTTACCCGGAGACCAGCCCCTACGACCGATTGATCATCGACCGCCACGTGCGTTTCGTGGGCGATGTCGTTGCCATCGTGGCCGCCGAGAACGAGAAGGCCGCCAACACGGCGCTTTCACGCATCAAGGTCACCTATGATGTGCTGGAGCCCGTGCTCGATTTCCATACCGCGATGGACAATTCGGTGCTGGTGCATCCTGAAGACGACTGGAAAATGCTCTGTGACCTGGGCGGAGACAACACCCGTAACATCGTGGGCACCACGGCCGACAGCGAAGGCGACGTCGACTCGGTGCTGGCCGATTGCGATATCGTGCTGGATCGAACGTTCCACACGAAGGCGTTCAACCAGGCCATGATGGAAACGTTCCGCACGTTCACGCACATGGACGCCTACGGGCGCCTGCACGTGATTTCCTCCACGCAAATCGTGTTCCACGTACGGCGCATCCTATCGCACGCGCTCGGCATCCCGAAAAGCCGCATCCGCGTGGAGAAGCCGCGCATCGGCGGCGGTTTCGGTGCGAAGCAAACCGCCGTGTGCGAGGTGTACCCGGCCTTCGTCACCATGAAGACGGGACGCCCTGCGATGTGCGTGCTTTCACGCGAAGAGTCGCAGACCTTCGGTTCGCCGCGCCATGAGATGCAGGTGCAGGTTCGCCTGGGCGCCACGAACGAGGGCATCATCCGTGCCCTTGAGGTGACCACCCTTTCGAACTCCGGCGCATACGGCGAACACGGCTGGGCGACGGTCGGCCTTTCCGGACATAAGTCCATTCCGCTGTACTCCGGATCGCTCGAGGCGTTCCGCTTCACCGCGAACGTGGTGTACACGAACATGCAACCTTCGGGCGCGTACCGCGGGTTCGGCGCCACGCAAGGCCAGTTCGCCGTGGAATCGACGGTCAACGAGCTGGCGGAAACGCTGGGCGTGGATCCGGTCGCACTGCGCGAGCGAAATATGGTGCGTGAAGGAATGCCGATGCTGGCGTACTACGGCGAAACGGCCAATTCGTGCGCGCTCGACCGCTGCATGCGGCATTGCGCCGACATGTTCGATTGGGAAGCGAAGTACCCCGTGCGCGACATGGGCAACGGCCGCGTGCGCGCGGCGGGCGTGGCGATGTCCATGCAGGGCAGCGGCATTTCGGGCGTCGACGTGGGCTCGGTCACCATTAAGGTTACCGATGACGGTACGTATATGCTGCTCATCGGCGCGGCCGACATGGGCACGGGATGCGATACGATCCTTGCGCAGATGGTCGCCGAGCATATGGATTGCTCGGTCGACGATATATGCGTGTTCGGCGCCGACACCGACGCTTCGCCGTACGATTCGGGTTCCTACGCTTCTTCGACAACTTACGTTACCGGCATGGCTGTCGAAAAGGCTTGCACGCAGTTGAAGGAGCGACTGTGCGAAATAGCCTCTGAGCTGCTAGAATGCCCTGCCGACGAACTCTGCTTCGAGGATGGCCGGGTCCTGCGCGAGGCCACGGGCGAAACGGTAACGTTGGCCGATATTGCTGGGAAAAGCCAGCGCAGCAGTTGCCTTTCCGCCGAGGCGACCGCGACCCATTCTTCGCCGGTTTCCCCGCCGCCGTATATGGTTGGCATGGTTGAAATCGAGCTTGATCGCGAAACAGGCGTGGTCGAGGTGCTCGACTACGCCGCCGTGGTCGATTGCGGCATCCCCATCAACCCGGCGCTCGCGCGCATTCAGACCGAGGGCGGCATCGTTCAGGGTATCGGACATACGCTGTTCGAGGACGTGACGCGCACGCCTTCCGGGCGCATTCGCGAATCGAGCCTGTTCACGTATCGTTTGCCCACGCGCTTGGACACCGGGCGCATCAACGTGGAATTCGAGCAGTCCTACGAGCCGACCGGCCCGTTCGGCGCGAAATCCATCGGCGAGATCGTCATCAACACGCCGGCGCCCGCCATTGCGCACGCCATCTATCGTGCGACGGGCGTGTGGCATCGCGAGCTGCCCATTCTGCCGGAGCATATTCTGCTGGCGAAGCCGGAGGCCTAGCCATTCTTTGCGAACTTTTGGACATTCGACCAGGGGTGACGGCCGTCATCGGTGCCGGCGGGAAAACCACGCTCGTGCGAGCGCTGGCCGAGGAGCTGACGGGCGGCGCGTCTCAGTCGAGGCTCGCTCGCGCCATCGTCGCCACCAGTACGAAAATGTTCGTGCCGGATTGGTGTCCCGTGTTGCTTGATTCCCCGCTTGACCAGGTGCAAGCAGCATTGGCTGAAACGCCTATCATCTGCGTTGGGTCCCTGCACGAGCCGACGGGTAAGCTTTCCGCGCCATCGATTTCGTTTGTTGAGCTGGCAAATCTTGCCGACTACGTGTTGGTTGAGGCCGACGGCGCGAAGATGCTGCCGCTTAAGGCCCATGCGGTTCACGAGCCGGTCATCCCCGATTGCGCGTGTCGCGTGATATGCGTAGCTGGAGTCGATGGGGTGGAAAGGCCCATTTCGCAGGCCTGCCATCGCGCAGAGACGTTCGCGCGTCTTGCCGGCGTTTCCCCAGATGCTACGGTGACTCCCGAAGCGATAGCCGCCGTGCTCAATGCAGAGTCGCTGCATGACGTAGCGCTCATCAACAAAGTTCATACCGCCGCCGATTGGCCGGTTGCCGAAAGCATTGCCGCGCTGCTGCGTACGCCGGTCGTTGCTGGAAGCCTACAGGAAGGGGAGCTCCGATGCTTGCGGTGATACGTGGCGCGGGCGACATCGCTAGCGCCATTGCGTTACGCCTGGTAAGAAGCGGCATACAAGTGATGATGACCGAGGTAGCGCATCCGTTGACGGTGCGCAGGACAGTGGCGTTCAGCGAGGCGGTCCGCCTAGGAAGCACGACGGTCGAAGGCATCGAGGCGCACCTTGTGAGCGACGCGAACGAGGCACTTGAAATTTTAGAACGCACTGACGCGATCCCCGTGCTGGTCGACCCCGAGTGCCGTTGCATTGAAGTTCGACCCGATATCGTGGTCGACGCTATCCTGGCTAAGCGCAACCTGGGGACGACAATGGATATGGCGCCCGTTGTCGTTGGCATCGGCCCAGGCTTTACGGCGGGCGTCGATTGCCATGCCGTGGTCGAAACCATGCGTGGGCACACGCTTGGCCGTGCATACTACGAAGGTTCGGCGCTTCCGAATACCGCGATTCCTGGACTCATCGGCGGCTTCGCGGGCGAGCGCGTGCTGCGCGCGACGGCCGATGGGAAATTCCGCGGTGTTGCGGCCATCGGTGACAAAGTGGAAGCCGGCCAAGTGGTCGCGTATTCCGGCGAAAGCGAAGTCGTAGCCATGATTTCCGGCGTTCTGCGCGGGCTCATCGCGGATGGAGTGTACGTAACGAAGGGCCTGAAGTGCGGAGACGTTGACGCACGCGGTGATGTTTCCTATTGCGACTTGGTGTCGGACAAGGGGCTGGCCGTGGCCGGCGGCGTTCTTGAGGCCATTATGCATTTGAGCGGCACCTTGGCGCGTTCCGCGAAGGCGGATGATCGCTAATGCGTGAAATCGCCGAGAGTTTGCAGCACGTCGTCGCGGCGGGCTGCGATGCCATCCTGGTCACCATCATTAACAACTCCGGTTCGGCTCCTCGCCACGTGGGCTCGCAGATGCTCGTTTCCAATGCCGGGCTGATTTGCGGAACCGTCGGCGGTGGCGCCATCGAGGGGCACGCCATCGCCACGGCGCGCGCGATGGTGGGCTCGACAACATGCCGCGTTGAAAACCTGGCGCTCAAAAAGAACCTCGGCATGGCGTGCGGGGGAGCTGCGGTTCTGCTGTATACGCCCGTGAATTCGCTTGACGAACAATGGGGAAGCCTCGCCGCGGAGTTGGTGCGCTGCATGAATGAGCGCATCCATTCACGTATGCTGCTGACCTGCGTCGATGGTGCCCCTGCGAATGGATGCGGTGCGGCTTTGCTGGATACCGACGCAGCGTTGCTTGCCGGCTCGCAAGCCGTTGCCGAATCCTTCCACACTTCGGAAGCGAAACCGGAAACCATTCGCAACCTCGGCCAGGGGCTCGTCATCGGCGACTGCTTCGCGATGCCCGTCGCCGTGCCACCCCGCGCGGTCGTGTTCGGCGGAGGCCATGTGGGCGTCGCCGTTATCGAGGCGCTTTCTCGCGTTGGCTTCGCGTGCACGCTGTTCGAATGTCGTCCGGAATTCGCCTTGGCGCAACGCGTCCCCGCCGCGCGCGAGATCATCGTCGGCGATTACGAGAACATTGCGTCCTCGATAACACTTGAGCCGGACGATTATGTGCTGATCATGACCCACACGCATCGCTTCGACGGCGCTGTGCTGGAACAGGCGGTGCGCACTCCTTTGGCATATGCGGGCTGCATCGGCTCGCGCCGTAAAATCGCCGGCGTGCGCAAGCGCTTGCAACAAGCCGGCGTTCCCGACGAAGTGATAGATTCCGTCCATATGCCCATAGGAGTGGACATCAAAGCTGAAACCCCTGAAGAGATAGCCATAAGCATTGCGGCCGAATGCATCCTGCATAGAGCTACGTGCTCAAACAATTAAGATGGCTTTTGGGGTTTATGAGCCCCTTCAAAACGGCAAAGCGCTCTTGGTCTATTCTTCACCATCGCCGCATCCGGACCAACTTACGACACGCGGAACACAAGGCCTGAAGAAATCGAATGCCAAACAGGAATGCGAAACCAGCCGGAAGGCGTTTCCTGGTAGCGTTATAATGGCAGCCAACTAGTAAAACCCCTGGAGAAAGGACGTGCCATGCCGGAGATGATCTCCGTTGAACAAGCACGTGAACTGGTGCTTTCCCAAATTTCCGTTTTGGAACCTGATACGGTTTCGGTGCTTGACGCGGCTGGCCGCGTCGCCGCCGCCGATCTGAAGTCCGATATCGATATCGCGCCGTTTGCCCATTCGGCGATGGATGGTTTCGCATTGCGCGCTGACCAGATCGCCTCCGCTTCTGCGGAGGCTCCCGTCG
>CAVBPP010000056.1:0-12125 GCA_963597295.1 Paratractidigestivibacter sp.
GGTTCAAGTCCTTGCCCATAGCGCCGCTCTCGCCGCTCACGGGCATGCTCACGGCTGACGTCGTGCGCTACGTCATCGCATCGGCATGCGCCGTGACAGTGGGCTACCTGATTGGGTGGCGCCCCGCGGCGGGACTCGACTGGGTGATCACGGCCACGCTGCTCGTCATCTTTGTCATGTGGTGCATCAGCTGGGTGTTTGCCTTCATCGGCATCGTGGTGAAGTCGTCGGGCACCATCTCGGCCATCTCGACCTTGCTCACCATGGTGTTGGGCTTTGTCTCAAACGCCATCGTCGACGTCAACTCCCTGCCCGGCGCCCTTGCCATCGTTGCCGCCCACAACCCCATCACCTATCTTGTGGACGCCTACCGGACCATGGTCGAGACGGGTACCTTCGGCATAGAGGCGACGTGTGCCGTCATCGCGTCGTGCGCAGTGCTGGCAATCTTCATTCCTGCCACCGCCCTTGCCTATAAGCGCAAGCTCTAGCGTGCTTCATCGTTTTTGCCAGGTTGACCAAGAAGTACTGCCAGTGTGATTCGATTTTGATGCGCTAGTGGCCGTACTATGAGGCCATCGAAAAGAGCAAGGCCTGAAAGAGGCGCGGCATGAAAAACGAGAAGACTGATGTCAACGAAGCATCAATGCTGACGGATGAGCAGATGACCGAGATCCAGGCCAGCATCGACTACGTCGATTGGAAGCAGGGCTTCTACGACGACGTGCTCGCCGGCCGCACGGAATACTTCAGCAACCTGCTGCCTGCGGAATCTTAGAAAGAATGCAGGGGCATCGACGATGGAGCTAATGCGGCCACGCCAGAGTGACGAATGGTGCCTTTATCGATGCGTCTAAGGCGGACGTTACTCCTGCAGCTCGCTCAGCACCTCACCGATGTCGGCGTTTATGCAGATGGATTGCGTTTGGATTTCTCGCGGGGCGGCGGCTTCCCCGAAGTTAACGCACGCGTAGGTGGCCTGTAGGTTCGCCAGCGTCATCCGCCAAAACGGGTATTTGATGATGATGGGCGTGTTGAAGCCGACGCCCAGCTCCCAATACAGCACCTTCTGCCCGTCCCGAGTGCGCAGGAAGTTCTGGTAGCGCTCGGCCGCCCTATGCCAGCCTTCATCTTCGACGAACTTGTCGTCGGCGCGCAGGTTCGTGGTTAATGGCTTACCGCAATGCGGGCACTTCGGCACAAGTTCGGCGGGCACCTTCATGTTTTCCTGGCGCTCAACCATTTCGCGCACCAGCGCCTCGTTGTCGAAGGTTTCTTGGCAACACGGACCGCTGCATTGCAGCAGCCCGTAGTCGCCCTGAGTATAGAACAGGCGCTTCTTGTCAAAACCCGCTTTTTGGAAGCAATGGTCCACGTTCGTGGTGACAACGAAGTAGTCCTTGTCGCGCACCAGTTCCAGCAAAACGTCGTAAACGGGCTTCGGCGCGTCCATGTAACGGTTGATGAAAATGTAACGGCTCCAATAGGCCCAGTACTCCTCGGGCGTACCGAACGGGTAGAAACCACCGGAATACATATCGGTGAAGCTATATTTTGCGGCGAAATCGCTGAAATACCGTTCGAAGCGCTCCCCCGCGTAGGTGAAGCCCGCCGAAGTCGAAAGGCCGGCGCCCGCTCCGACCACCACGGCATCGCAATCCCGCAACGCTGCCTTCAGCCGCTCGATCTGCTCGGGGAAACTTTTCGTAGATGCTTCTGGCCGAATCTTTGAAAACATTGAAGGTCACCTTCTTGACGCTGACTCACTTGACAATAATTTCTTTAACCGTCCGCACGGCAACCTCCGCCGCCAGTCTGTTTGGAAGTTGAAACTCTCCTGCAAAAATACGGCGGAGCGCATCCTTTTGCACTCCGCCGGCGCTACCTCGCTGCTACTTCGCCATTTAGAAGCGATACTCCTCTTTGATGTCGAGCATGCCGCGGAACTGAGCCGTGGCATCGGTGAGCTTGAAGATGCCCAGCACGTTGCCCGTTTCTTCATTGTAGATGTCCTTCAGGAAAGGCATGACCTCGAAGGCCTTTTCGGTGAGCTCGGGGCTGGTCACTTCTTCGGCCTTGCCCCACATGCGCAGGAAGGTATCGCCCTTGACGGCGCACACCTCAACGTTGCTATTCGCCTTCACCTGCTTGTACACATCCTTGAAGGTGCCGAAGCCGAAGTACACCGTGTCGTTGTCCAGCATGTGGAAGCTGAAGGGGCGAGCGTGGGGAATGTTGTTTTCCGCCGTGGTGAAATAGAACACGCCGGCGTCGGTAAGGTACTGCTCGATCTTCTCTGAGGGGGTCTGGTTCGACATGATGCGATCCTTTCTGTTCGTGTTGTAGCGATCCGCTGTTTTGCGGTTCACTTTTCTATCGCGGTACGATTCTATATCGTGTAAACTAACGGGGAAAAGTACGATCTTTGAAGATACCGGTATCACGGAAGATACCTTTGGCATGGCGAGGGGCTTCCGCGAAATGCCTTGAACCCGCACCGTTTCACCCAGATTGGAGAGCACCATGGATAAAGACCTGTTCGGCATCTGCCCTTTCGTTACCGCCCAGCGCCTGCTGCAAGGCAAATGGTCCATTCTGGTGCTTCATCACCTGTCGGAAGGCCCCGTGCGCTTCAACGAGCTTCAGCGCCGCATGCCGAAGATGACACACGCAACGCTTTCTCGCCAGCTTAAGCAGATGGAGGCCGATCAGCTTATCGACCGCGAAGACATGGGCACGGTGCCGCCTTGCGTTCAATACCGCCTAAGCCCCATCGGCGAGCAGTTCCTGCCCGTACTTTCCGCCATGCAGGAATGGGGCCAGTCGTATATCGACAACTGCCTGAACGTCTCGCCGCAACTTGAAAACTACGCGAAATCATTCGACGCATAGGGGCCAAGAGCGCTTGCCCATCTGGATGAACGGCGTGAACGCAGCGATCCCAGCGACTCCAGCACCGCGCCTCCGGTCTCATCACATCGGCATAGCTTTTTTGCAGAGCGCCACCGAAAGAACTGCCAGGATGCAGAGCCGAAGCGGCGGAATACGGCGGCACTACCCCGCCGTCGAGGGCGAAGCTGCCTTATCGGCCAGCCAGCCGAAGGCGACCGCCGCATAGGCCGCAGCGCCGAGCGGAAGCTCCGCATCGTCGAAGCGGACCTTGGGGTGGTGTTGGGCGTAATGCTCATCAGTGTCGCGCGCGGCGGCGCCTACGGTGAAGTACGCGCTCGGAATCTCCTTCGAGATAAGCGCATAATCCTCGGAAGCCATAGCGTGGAAAAGCGGTAGGAAAGCGAGCTTGGGCTCGACGGCGCCCAGGTAGCCTCGGCAAACCTCGGTCATGCGCTCGTCTAGCACCAACGGCGGCACGTCCGAGATGGTCTCGATCGTCGCCTCAACGCGGTAGGTCTTGGCCACGCCCTCGACAACCTCGGCGATGCGCTCGCGCAGGTGCGCCATAAGCTCGCCGTCGAAGCCGCGCATCGTGCCCTCAAGCACGCAGCTGTCGGGGATCGTGTTGGCAGCGGTACCGCCTGCGAACTTGCCCACGGTGAGGGCGATCTCCTTCATAGCCGAGACTTCGCGGCTGACAAGCTCCTGCAGCGCCAAGTGAGCATGCACGCCGGCGGTGATGGGGTCGATGCAGATGTCGGGGCTGGATCCGTGGCCGCCCTTGCCTTGCAGCGTGATGCGGAAGCCATAGACGCCCGAAAGCGCCGGGTTGCCGTAGAGCACCAGGCCGATCGGCGACTGGCTGTTCACGTGCATGGCGAAGCCCGCGGCAGGCTTGGGCTGCTCGAGCAAGCCGTCGGCAATAGCGGCGCGGGCACCCTGGAAGGTCTCCTCGCCGGGCTGAAACAGCAGCTTGACGGTGCCGCCCAACTCGCAAATCTCGTCCTCGTGCGCCTTCAGGATGCACGCCGCTCCCAGCAGGGCCGTGGCATGCATGTCGTGGCCGCACGCGTGCATGCAGCCGTTGGTGCTGGCGAACGGCTCGCCGGACTCCTCGGCAACCGGCAGCGCATCCATGTCGCCGCGCAGCATGATGACGTTGCCGCATTCGCCGTCCGCGGCGGTGCCGGCGTCCTCAGCGGCTTTGGCGCCTAGGCCCACAAGGCCCACCACGCAGTTACCGTCCACGAGCGTGCGGAAGGGAATGCCCAGCTCGGCGAGGCGCGCTTGAATGTATGAGCTCGTCTGCGGCGTGTCGTTTGAAAGTTCGGGAATCTGGTGCAGCTCATGGCGCCACTCGGTAAGCTTTGCCGCCAGCGCGCCGGCCTCAGCAAGCAGGTCATCTGGGATGGCGCTCGCAGCCGCCTCGGACACCGCCGGGGCGACTTCGGGCGTGATATCGAACTGAGACTGTGTCATTTGGTGCTCCTTCGTCCTCAGAATGCCTGCAATGTTACGCGCAGCCTCGCAAGGCCGCGCGCAGTCGTTTAGCTTGCCCGGAAGAGCTATTCGTCATCCTCGGCGTCGTCTATCTCGCCGTTTTCGAGCTTGGTGCGACGGGCGCTGTAGGCCGCTAAGCCCGCGCCGGCCACCGCCAATGTCGCTGCCAGCGGGCCTACTCCCGATATCGGGTCGCCCGTGCTGGCCAGGCGCTTTGCGGATCCGGTCCCCGAGCCGTCAGCGCCGCCGTCGCCGTTGCTGCCATAGCGCTCGATGTCGGCCACGTCCTCGAAATGAGGTTGCTCCTCTTCCGCCGTCGTCACGGTGAAGGCCACGGACGCGACATTCGCCTCAGTCGATTCATAAACCGCGACGTTGTCGGATTTCGACGCAACGACCGTCTCGCCCGTGCAGGGGTCGACGATCGTCGTGTCCGCGGAAGGCACGTTCACGATAAGCGAGCACTCGCCTTCCCAACCTTCCTGGACCGGAATCTCGAACAGGAAGGTCCTGCTTTGGCCGGGAACGAGAGCCGCGTCGCCGTAGTCGTCCACGAGCATGCTCTTCTTAGCCGCATCGCTCATGTACTTAGTTTCGTAGTCGAAATCGCACTCCAGGTAGTCGTCGCCGTTTTCCGCATCGTCAAAGACAAGCTCCAGCTGAGGCAGCTCGGTCATCTTCCCGTCGCCGGTGTTGATTTGGAAGTTCAAAACAGCCTTCGTCATCACGGTGTTGCCGGTGTTGGAAAGCTCTATGGAGAAGCAGACGCTGTCCCCGGCATGGACGACCGCATCGGCAAGCGTGACGGCCTTGATGGTGATGGAGGCCAAGAACGGCACGCTGAAGCTGTAAAGGTTCGCCGCAGCGGCGTCGAAATCGGTGTAGCTGCAGGTGACAATCTGGCTCGAGGCGCTGTTCGTCTCACTGGTGTCCTCAACCACGCAGAAGGAATCGACGGGGTTATCGCCGCAGTCCGCGAACGCGAACGGGCTGGTGAACACGCCGTCGGCCATGGCGATGGCGTTGATCATGTATTGCGAAGACTCATTGGCCTCGGTGATCTTGATTCCGTCTTCCTCATTTTCGTCGAAGGCGTAATCGTAGAAGCCCTTGCCGTCGTGGTTGCTCGGGTAGTAGCAATACTCATGCGAAGCGTCGACGTGAACGTTTCCGAGCGGAATGTCGGTCGGGCTGACGCAAGTGTTCTCCTTATCGAACGTGCCTATGCTGCCAGATCCGTTCTCGATGGCCAGGATCTGGTCCGCATCGGGCGTGGCGCACAGAGCCAGGTATCCGATCTGCTCCAGCGCATTAACGTCCTCATCGGTTGAAACGGCCGCCAACAGGGTGTTCTTCTTGTTCCACGAATTGAGCGATTTCACCTTGGGGTCGTTCTCGATGATGTCGAAGGCGCTGGCGCTCGACATCTTGTTGCGCTCGCCGGCGCGTTCCAGCACGATCTTCAGCGCCTTGGCACCGCAGCCGGTAGCGTTCTTGTAACCGATCGTGCAGTACAGCGAATTGCTGTCGCTCGGATGGGGCTGCAACGTGTCTATCACGATGGAGGACATGTTCTTGCCGACGCTGTCCACCGAGGTGACCTGCAACTCGTCGGCGTCGTCGCCAAACGACAGGTGCACGACGCCAAGGCCCACCTGAACGCCGTCGCTATCGGGCGAGAGAAGCTTTTCCTTCGAGGACGCGGCATTGATGATGAAGTAACCCAGCGCATGCTCAAGGCTATCGGAGCAAAGGCGGTTGAAGCCCGCCTCGTCTATGCTCAGCCTGCGAGTTTGCAAACGCGGATTAGCGAAGGCGAAGTACTTGCCCGATTCCTCATAGGTCGGGGAATGCCAGGTCCTGCAGCTCTTCGTCGTGAAGCATCCGCCATCGGCCGCCTGATCGTTGTACACCAGGCGAACCGCGCTCAGAACGGTTGCCTCAGCTGCGCTGTAGATGGTGGTCTCGTCGTCGTTCGGACGCTTGCCCGAGAAGACCATGAGCACGACGTCGGAGAAGTCCTTCTGCTTGTTGACCAGCTTCACGTCGAAGGCGTAGTCGTAGTAATCGGCGCGGCTTTCCGCTCCGGAGGTTTGGTCCTGGAACACGACGGGGTAGGGCTTGGAAATGTCGCCGTCGCTGATGCGCTGGTAGACCACGCGGTTTCGAACGGCGCCGTCGATGGTCACCGTCGCAATTCTGAACAGGTATTTCGAAGTCCCGATCTCAACAAGCCTGCTACTCGGGGCAACATAGGCGTCCTTCGCCACAAGGTCCATGCGCCTAGGCTCCACGCCGCCGTTCTTGCCAAGGGCGCGGATCACGTCCGAGCCAGTGCCGCGATCGTCGGGCTTCGACTCGTGCCCGGCGGGCCACGAGTAATCGGCCACCGTCGCGGAGGCGTCGTCGGTCAGCAGCATCACGCCATCGGCAGAGTTGCCGGAAGCGCCGGAGCCGAAAGCGCTCATCTCGGTTGCGCAGACGGCGTCATCAGATGCATTGGCCCCGCAGGCGGTGAAGTCGTTGATCGCGAACGCTTCGCCCGTCGCCTCTGCGGCCTTCGCTTGCGTATCCGTAGCGACCGCGGCAGCCGCAGCGGCCGTGGCGGCCTCCCCACTCGCAGCTTCATCGGCAACGTCCCCAACGCTTGCAACCGCGACCGCGGCGTTAGACGTCTTGACCTCAACCTCGGCCAGCTTCCCCAGCGTCGCATCGGTCACGATGCTGAAATCCTCAATGTTCACGCTGGCGTCGGCGCCGGAAAGGCTGTCGGCCGCAAGCGCCGCAACGGCATCCGTGCTGGCAAGCGATGCCGCCGACGCGTTCGCCTTGTCGGAATCGTAATAGGAAGGGTTGGCGTCGCCCCAAAGCTTTTTGCTCGTCGTGAAGATGAGTATCTCGGCGTATACGGAAAGGCCGTAATCGTAGCCGAAGATGAGGCGAGGGTCCCTCTTGCCTTCCCTTTTCGGAATGTAGAACATCATGGTGACCGAAATGCCGCCGCTTACGCGAACGCCGACGCTGGCAACCTTGTCGGCACCGACGGCGATGGAGGCGCCCAGGGCCATATGGAACGTCGGGCTGATGCTCACTTCATTGGCGAATTTGGAATCTCGAAGCACCCCGTATATGTTAGCGGTTGGCCTGATCATGTTGATGCCCTGGTAGGTTTCCGAATAGGTCGAATGCAAGTAACCCGCGACCGCCAGGGAAAGCTCAGCGCTGAAATCGATCCTCACGTACATCGGCACGGCCAAAAACACGAAAGGCGCGGTGTAAACGATGCAGAACGATCCGCCGACGACCGCGCGGCAATTGCCGTCCCAGCAGTACTGGTCTTCCTTGTACTTCATGTCCACAAGAGCCTGGAAGCGAAGGTTCAAATCGATGAAGCTGTAGGACGAATTGGGCTTGTACGAAAGGGCCTTCGGCTTGTAATTCTTGATCGCGCCCCAGCCGCGCTCGATCTGGGACATCTTCCTGTCCCATTGCTTGCTGAGCGACTCACGGCTCGTCTTGTGCCATTGCGCCGGCCCACCCGGGGCCGCAGGCAGGTTGTTATACTCTAAGAACTGCAGGTCAACGCCAAAGATGAAGCGGCCGATGGGGTCGTACCTGAATATCACGGGCAAGCTAGGCGTCCACATGTCAAGCGTCAGGCTTTTCATCTTGCCCGGCCATTTATCGTTCAGGGTGAAGGTATTTCCCTCGGGCCTGACAAGGCCGCCGGCGGGAGACGGACTCGACGTGTTCATGGGCTTGTCCGTTGTCGGGTAGTTGCTGGCAAAGCTCAAAATGGTGTTGCCCTCTTGCCTTCCGCCCTTGCACGGCGTGCCGTGGCAGGCGATTCCCGTGGGCTGCGAGTACAACTTGGCCTCGTCGCCCGATTTGCTCGGGTCGCTCACGATAAGCCGCACCTCGTCGCCCGGATTGATGAACTTGTCGCTGTTCGCGTAGAAGAAATCGCCCTTGAAGGTTGCCTTGCCGTACTTCCAATCGGTGGAATATTTCTCCTGCCCAAGAAGAGGCGAGCTCAAGTTGCACTCAACGGTTTGCGCATCGGCGAGCGCTTTGCCCGTACGGGAGGAATCATTGCTTTTGTAGATGACGGGTTGGATGCTGTACGTGCCGCCGTTCTTGGTGAAGAATTCGACGTACAGCTCGTGCTCAGAGGTATTCTCCTCGCAGCCGATAAATTGCTGAGTTTGGTACTGAACATTCCATCCATCCATCGCGATGGTGCGGAAGTACACGTCGGGGACCTCTTGAAGGCTCATCCTGGAAATGGTCTCGATTTCAGGGGTGGCCAACGCCATCGCATCGGAGAACTGCACGCAGGGGTAATAGACCTCGCGATAGCCGTTTTTGAAGACCTGCACGCTGCCGGCGAACTCCCAGAAATCGCCCAGCATCTTGGTGTCCTTCATATTGGCCAGCTCTTTGATGTCGAAGAAGGCGCAGCCGTTGTCGTCGGTGTAGACCTTCTTGTCCACGTTCTTGTCGAAAGAATGCACGATCACGGCGGTTTCGCGAACGGGTTTCGCGTATTGAATCTGCTTGCCATCCCTCGAGACGACCTCAAAGCTGACGGGGTCGTATACCATCACGCAAACCTTGCCGTGCTCGACCGTCACCGTGCGCACTTCGACGCCATAAGCTTTCGAGGCGCCGGGGAGCTCGTAGATATTGCCGAGAGCCGTGCTCGCGATGGGCTCCAAGATAATCGAACCCAACGCCGCGGCCGCGCCCGCCGCGAACGCCCTGCGAGTGATTGCGGGCGCATTGGACGCTTCGCCTGCTTTGCCAATGATTTCTTCGCTCATTTCGGCTCCCTTGCTCTAGGCTTTTCCTGCCCAAAATTCTATCAGAGCGATAGCGACTCGACGCGACAAACTGCCAGAATGGCCAGCCGGTCTAGACGGCATGCACAGTCGCTGCGCTGCCCCGGAAAACCAGACGTTTCGAAATGATCAAACCAGCGCAATCGGCCGAGGAAGCGGCCCCGGAATAAGCTAGAATGACGAGGAGTTTTCGGCATCTGTCCCCCATTTCGGCGCGTTACCGCACCACCGAAGGAGAGAATCATGAATATCAGGAAAGGCCTTGTCAGCGCCGCGTGCGCTGTGATGCTTGGCGTTGCGAGCTTGGTCGCGGTTCCGGCCGCCTACGCTTGCACCGCTGTGTACGTTGGCTCGCAGGCCAGCGACGACGGCACCATCATCATGGCGAAATCGAACGACTACCAGGCCGTATGGGCCAACTACATGACCGTGACCGACGCCGTGGAAAACGAACCCGGCCGCACCATGCCCATCGACAACGAGGCCACGGTGTTCACCGAGCTTCCCGCGCACACCTATAAGTACACCGCCACGCCTTCGATGGACAGCACCACGGCCGCGAACGGGTTGGGTCACGACGCCACCGTCTGCACGAACGAGTGCGGCGTTTCCATGATCATGTCCGTCACTGCATTCTCGAACAAAACCGCGCTCGAGGCCGATCCGCTTATCGAGCACGGCTTGTCCGAGTTCACGGCGGTCGACTTGGTTACCTGCCAAAGCGCTACTGCGAAAGACGCCGTTAAGGTGCTGTGCGGGCTCATCGACAAGTACGGCAGCAGCGAGGTGAACATCGCGCTGATCTCCGACCAGAACGAGGCCTGGTATGTGGAGATGTACGGCGGGCATCAGTACGCCGCCGTCAAGTTGCCTGCTGACGCCGTCTCCGCTTTCGGCAACGAGTTCTCGCTGGAATACCTGTCCGACTACGAGGACTGCATCACCTCGCCCGAGCTGGAGAGCCTTCCCAAGGAAAAGGGCTTCGCCGCTTACGGCACCGACGGCAAGCTGAACCTGCTTGCCACCTATGCCGGCGAGAGCGTCACCACCAACTACTCGCATATGCGCACGTGGATCGGCCATAAGCTGCTCGCGCCCTCCGCATACGGCGAATACAGCATCAACGACAGCTACCCGCTGTGCTTCAAGGCTGACAAAAAGGTTTCACTAAACGACGTTGAGGAAATCATGCGCAACCGCTTCGAGGGCACCGAGTACAGCCCGGACGAGACCGGCCGCACGGACATGCGCGTCATCGGCACCGACACGGCCTTAAGCGTGCACATCACGCAGACCTATCCCAACCTGCCGGCGGAAATGGCCTGTGTGACCTGGGAAAGCTCTGGACCTGCCATCTACGGCGTGTTCGTTCCCATGTCGAACGCGTCCACCTGCGTGAGCACCCCGTACAGCCTGAACCAGGGCTCCGACTACGCCGGCATATTCGACGAGGACACCTACCCCTACTACCGCTTCAAGGAACTTTGCACGCTGTGCGTGGGCGCGGACTCGTACCAGGTGTACGGCGCACCCGTACGAGCCTACTGGCACCAAGCGGAACTTGCGATGGCGACGGGCATGGCGAGCGTGCTCGACGCCGCTTCCAAACTTGACGCCACCGAGGCCGCGAACTACATCACCTACTACTGCAACACCATGCAGCAGCAAGCCTTCGACGACGCCGGCACACTGCTCAACGAGGTGATTTGGTACAAGAACGCATATTGCAACACCCTGACCAGCGCCCGCAACCCCGAAACCGGCGAGGTTATCGACCAGCAGCGAGTGCTGAACCCGATCAAGGTCACGTTAAGCGACGCGGCATACAGCGAAATCCCCGAGGTTTCGGCGGCCACAACTGCCGCATATGCTGCCGGTGGGAGCTCCAGCGCAGCGACGACGCAAACCCCCGCGAACCCGGTTTACCTGGCGGCGGTCCTGGTGGTCTTAGCGGCAATCGCCACCGCCTGCGTCGTCTTCCCCAGGAAGAAGCGCGATTAGGGACGAAGGCGGACCTTCCTGCCGAAAGAGCCTTGCAGCGAAAGAAAGGGCGGTGGCTGAATGGTTTCAGCCACCGCCCTTTTTCGTTGTCGTTTCGACGCGCTGATTCGAGCGCAGCGGGGGGCAAGCGTCCGCCTCGCCAAGGTCTTCCCCATGCAGGCGAACATCCGCAAATTTACCGGGCGTTAGGCTATTAGCATGTTAGTTCGGCCCGTCCCGCAAAAATTCAACGCGCCCGGCTAGCAGTACCTGTCGCGCGCGGGGTTCACGGCGCACTCGACGCGCACGATGCGCTCTATCGGGAATTGCAATGCATCGATGACCGCCTGAGCTGCGCTTACGTCGGCCGGGTCTAGCAGCACGGACGTTCCGCAGCAGGCCTGCATGCCGTGCGGGGCCGGTGCCACGCGCGCGGGCACTTTCGCCGCTCGCAGATGCTCGTAAAGCGCGAACGCCTCGGTGGAGGTTCGCACCAGCACGTAGCACGCATCCTTTCCCGCCATGCTACGCGCCACCCGCCAGCTGTCGCACGATCTCGGCCACCGCGGCTGCGGCTGCATCGGCTTCCTCTGCCGTATTAGCCGCCGCGAAGCTGAAGCGAACGGCCCCTTGCGATTCGGTGCCCAGGGCCTTGTGCATGAGCGGCGCGCAATGGGCGCCCGCACGCACGCAAATGCCGTAATCGTTGGCCAGGCAGTCGGCGATTTCGGCAGAATCCACGCTGCCGACGTTAAGAGCCACGATGGCGCCGGGCTCACAGGCCGAGCCCCTTCCGTAAACCGTCACGCCGGGCACCTGCGCCACCGCGTCGGCGAAGCGCTGGGCCAGGCCGCCCGCATGCTCATGCACGCCCGCAGGCCCGCCCAGCTCATCACGAATGTAACCGATGCC